>JAPUKI010000305.1 GCA_027295745.1 Acidobacteriota bacterium | reverse complement strand
AAGTCCGACAGCGCCCACTCGCCACCCTGTTGCCTCATCACGAAAGGCTGAAAACAATTGCCCGAGAGGACCTGTAGTGTGGTAGTAGGTGAGCGGCTCACACCGACGAGACGGCTCCAGGCTTTGCTTGCCGTGAAGGGTACCGCTGTGGGAGAGGAGATGGTAAGTACCCTGGGAATCAAGCAGGATACTATGAACACCGAAGAAAGTACGCTCCCGGTGCAAGAGGCTCCCTTCTCCGTGTGTGTATAGAGAACTGGCCACAAGCAGGGCGCCCAAACCGAGCGCGAAGCGTAAAGGTCTGGCCGAAAAGCTATAGCAAATCGTCGCGGGGACTCCCCACATCACCGCCTGACTCAGCGGGCTGGCTGTAAGTTGAAAGGTTTCTATACCCAGGATGAGACCACCTGCCAGGACTCCCAGGCCGGCTGGAAAGGCAACATCAGACCATTTATAGGGAAACTGCTTGCCCCTTTCCGGCCATGCCAGGAGGAGAAGACCACCGACTAGTACCAGAGGATACTCTATGAGTGTCGGAAATAAGGCTGGTGCCACAAAGGCGTTGAACATCCCTCCCACAACCCCGCCGACGGAGACCCACAGATAAAACTCAGTCAGGCGAGTTGTCTCAGGTCGATCGTTTGCAACCGCTCCATGACAAACCATGGAGGTGACGAAAAGGGCGATCAGGTGAATCGCAACCATCAACCAGATGGGCTGAGTGGCCTGGAGGATAATGACAATGCTCAAAGGGAGTACTACTGCAGGAAAAATGCGAACCATGACAGAGTGTGGCAGAATGGTTTTTCGAGCAAACACCAGAATGAAAGAGATCAGGTAGATAGCCAGCGGAATCACCCAAAGCAGCGGGACCGGTGCAATGTTGGTGGAAAGGTAGGTGGTGACACTCAGCATCAGGCTTGAGGGAACAAATGCTCCCAGCATCCATCGAATAGGCCGACTGAAGGTCACAGGTCTTGGAGGCCTGACATCCGGTACTGGAGTTTCCCGGCCAGCTGATCGCGACTGATCGTGGGGCTGAGATCCAGGAGATCTCCAGACTGTCACGGTGCAAGCCAACATCAGTAGTACCAGGAGTCCGTAACCAGCTTCCCACGCCCAACCCTGGTCCTCCAGATGGAGATAGGGCTCAAGGAATAGCGGGTAGCCGAGAAGACCTACCAAGCTTCCTGCGTTACTGGCGGCATACAGAAAATAGGGATCTCCTGCTTTGGGATGGCTCGTGGCGGAGAACCATCTTTGAAGCATCGGGCTGATGGTAGCGACGACGAAGAAGGGAAGTCCCAGAGTCACTGCCAGGAGTGACAGTAGCCAGGGAATGGGATTGCCCCCAGCGGGAGGCAACACCTCCCGCTGGATCCCTATGGGTAAAACGAGAAGAGGCAGGAAAATAAGGAAGCACTGGAGGAGTGCCTGTCGACGGATACCAAGCCAGCGCGAGCTGACATGAGTGTAAAGGTAACCGAGCAACAAGAGACTCTGGCAAAAAACCACTTGCGTGTTCCATACCGCGGGTGATCCGCCCAGTAGGGGCAAAACCATCTTCCCAAACATAGGTTGCACCAGAAACATGAGGGCCGCACTGAGAAAGAGGGTTGCAGCATAGATTGCTAACAAAATGGACATCCTCCGATCTTTTACCCCTAGTCTGTTTCCCCTGGGTCGTTGCCTCTAAACCGCGGTAGACTTTAAACTCGCTTGGATGCCGGGAACAGGAGCAGTTCCCCAAGTTGCTGATGATGGCCCAATATTTTGAAAGTTATCACAGGGGGCTGCGTTTAATGATTTCTTGTGGCAAGGTCGAAACCTGATGTGGGAACGGTTTTTCCACCTGACGGAGCACAAGACAACTGTAAAGCGAGGGATGTGGGGAGGACTGACGACCTTCATGACGTCAGCCTACATCATCTTCGTGCAGCTGGTGCTCGGACTGGCCTGGCTAACATGTAGACGGGAACATTGTTCCTGCTTACCATTTCCTTCACACCCCTTGTGAAAATGATCGGTGGCGGCATGGACAGTGGGGAAGGTCTTGTCCTTTATCCTGTGGTTGCTCCTGCTCTGATCATGCCGCTGACCTTCAGCATCACCGCAGGCATCGCATTTGGATTTATCTCCTATCCTCTGTTGAAGGCCGCCGAGGGGAGATTTAAAAAAGTGCCAGCTCTGATTTCTATCTTTGCGATTCTGTTTGTTCTTCGCTACGTCTTTCTTCCCCGCTGATGGTCGGTGTGAGAAAGGGGCTACATGAGAACGAAGAGCAAGAGACCTGCCAGGACTGTCCCCGTCACAGCCCCTCCGTAACAGAGGACCATAGTAGGAGTTTTCAGATTCCTGAGTCCCAGGTCCATCAGCACGAATCGAAAGCGATGGGCCCAGTGAAAAAGCGGCAGCGAGATCAGGAGAAAGAGGTAAATCTTAACTAGAGGATTGTCTAGTAAGATGATGAGTCGCTGGTAAGCTAGGATCTGTGGGGAAACCCATCCAAAGGCGATTCCCACCCCTGTGATGAGAACGTGAACCGGTAAAAGAAAAGCGGCCAGCGTTCCCCCTGCTGAAAACAGTGCCCACCAGATGGGATCTGTGGTCTTGACTCTTACAGCCATTTTACATTCCCACCAAGAGATAGAAGAGAATCAGCGAGAGCACGATCCAGGCGAGGAAGTTGGCTACCAGCACCAGCATTGGATGCACCACTTTTTGGCCGATGCGTACCACCATCACAATAGGTGTTAGCTGAAACCAGGTCAGGGAATGGTAGAGGCAAAACAGAAGGATCACGACAAAGAGTCCTTTTGCCCAAGGGGTCTGAAGGGCACTGAGATAAAGTTGATAAGCGTCTTCACCTTGAGTCAACCGGTAAATTCCCACCAGATAAGTCAGGACAAAGAGAGCCACAAAGACAGCTGAGAGTTCCCGGATCATAAACAGGAAATAATTCCTGTTGTGCAGCCACCACCACGGGCTCATGCGAGGCTGATAGAACTGGTTCTCTTTCTGCCTCTCTTTCTCACTCATGGCTTCCCCCAGGGCCAGACCAGGGAGAGGAAGTACTCCTTCGTGAGCTGTACCTTCGAACGCTGAATGGCTGCTGCTGGATCAACGTGCGTAGGGCAGACTCGAGTGCACTCCCCCACAAAGGTACATTCCCAGATACCCTCGTGGCTTCCGATGATCTCGGCACGCTGGTCCTGGCCCTCATCTCGTGAATCCATGTTGTAGCGGTGGGCCAGGGCGATGGCGGCCGGTCCCAGAAAGCTCGAGTCATGGCCATAGACGGGGCAGGCCGCGTAGCAGATCATACAGTTGATGCACATACTGAATTGCCGATACTGATTCAGCTCAGCCGGTGACTGCAGATACTCACCTTCCTCCAGGGGCTTTTCCTCTTTGCGGATGATCCAGGGCTTGATTTCCTGGAGCTTCTCCATGAAATCGCTCATATCAGTGACCAGATCACGAATCACTTTGAAGTTGTCCAGCGGTCCAACATGAACATCTCCTGGGTAGTAGTCTCGCAGGAAGGTTGAACAGGTCAGTTTGGGACTGCCATTGACCATCATGCCGCAGCTGCCACAAACACCCATCCGACAGGACCAGCGGTGAGTGAGAGTTCCATCCACCTGGTTCTTGATATAGTTCAGTGCATCCAGGACCACCATATCCTCACGGAAAGGGATGGAATAGCTTTGCGGATAAGGCTCAGAACTCTTTTCTGGGTTGTAGCGTGTGACCGTAATATTAATCTTGTTCATGGGCAACCTTTCACCTTAGGAAGCGAGGCACTCAGAGCGAATCCATTAAAAATTAGTACTTTCGCTCCTGTGGTGGCCAGCGCGTGATTGTAACCGCTTGCTGTTCGAGACGAGGTCCCTGGGGGGTTGCGTAAGACAGGAGGTGATGGAGGAATTTCTCATCGGAGCGTTGGGGAAAATCCAGCCGAGAGTGAGCCCCTCTTGACTCCTCGCGGGCCAGCGCCGAGTGAGTGATGCACTCAGCAGCATCGAGCATGAAGTCAAGCTCCAAGGCAGCTGTCAGGTCGGTATTAAAAACACGACCTCGATCCTCAATCACAACGTCATCAAAGCGTTCCCGCAATTCCCTCAGGGTAGTGCATGCCTCCTGCAGTCCCTGGCCTGTACGGAAAACACCGCAATTTTTTTCCATGGTCAGATGCATCTCTTCACGAAGCGAGCTCACCCGTTCCTTACCGCCCTCTTTTTCCAGAAACTTCTTGGAAATGCGCTTTCGCTCTTCTTCAGCCAGCTGCTGAATCGGGTTCTGGGGTACGGGCTTTCGCTCCAGGACATCGTGGGCAGCGGCCTTTCCGCTTAGAGCACCAAACACCAGACATTCCGTCAGGGAATTGGAGCCCAGGCGATTGGCGCCATTGAGGGTAACGCAGGCCACCTCGCCAGCGGCCAACAGACCGGAAAGAGAGGTCTTCCCGTTGATGTCAGTACTCACCCCCCCCATCATGTAGTGCACCACGGGACGTACCGGAATGGGCACATGGACCGGGTCAATGCCTACGAATTTGACCACCAGTTCTCTTACAAAGGGGAGCTTCTCATCGATCAGCTTTTCCCCCAAATGGCTCAGATCCAAGTGAACGTATTGACCGTATAAGCCTTCAAAGGCACGTCCCTCCTCCATCTCGGTCATAATGGACCGTGAAAGGATGTCTCGTGGTCCCAGCTCCATCTTGCCCGGGATGTAGCGTTCGAGAAATCGTTCTCCTTCTTTATTGACCAGGTGTCCTCCCTCTCCCCGGGAGGCCTCGGTGATCAGAATTCCGGTCCCTGGCAATCCGGTGGGATGGTATTGGACAAACTCCATGTCCTTGAGTGCAGCGCCAGCCCGGTAGGCTAGAGCCATACCGTCGCTGGTTTTAATACTAGCGTTGGTGGTAAAGGGAAAGATCTGACCGCCACCTCCCGTGCACAGCAAAACGGCTCTTGCCACTATGGGATAGAGCTCTCCAGTGGTCAAATTCAGCGCCGTAACCCCTACACATCGCCCCTCTTCCACCAATAGGGAGGTGACAAACCATTCATCGTAACGTTGAATACTGGCGTGTTTGAGCGAGGTTTGAAAAAGGGCGTGCAGCATATGGAAACCGGTCTTGTCAGAAGCATAGAGGGTCCTTTTCACGCTCATTCCGCCAAAGGCCCGAGCGCTGATCTTCCCGTTGCTGTCACGACTCCAGGGACAACCCCAATGCTCCAGTTGGATGATCTCCTCAGGCGCATTTTTCACAAAGATTTCGACCACGTCCTGGTCAGCCAAAAAGTCGCTTCCGCGCACCGTGTCAAAACAGTGTAGGTCCAGATTGTCATCTTCACGTAGTACCGCAGCCGCCCCTCCTTCCGCCGAGACGGTGTGACTGCGCATCGGGAAAACCTTGGACACTATGGCGATGTCTAAGCTGCCATCTACCTCCACCGCTGCAATGGCCGCCCTCAGACCCGCTGCCCCCCCTCCTACGATCAAGAGATCATGAGTTAACACCTCGGTCATGGGCGGGATAGTGGCATAATTCAGGCGGTGAAGCAAACCAGGGATACAGGGGAACTCTGAAGGGAGAAATCCGGGCTAGAAAGCCCATCGGTGGACGTCTTTAAAGTTGCGCGCGAAGTGAAAGGTTAAGCCTTTCCGCAAATAGTCGGGAAGCTCAGAGACATCCTTCTCATTCGCCTCCGGGAAGATGAGCGTGTCAAGCCCGATCCGACGAGCGGCAATCACTTTTTCCTTCACTCCCCCAACGGGCAGCACGCGACCTGTAAGCGTGAGCTCGCCTGTCATGCCTAGTTTCTTCTTGACCTTCTGCTGTGAAATCACTGAAATGAGCGATGCTGCCATGGTGATCCCGGCCGAAGGCCCGTCCTTTGGGGTTGAGCCGGCGGGTACGTGAAGATGCACAAAGTGCCGGTCAAAAAAGTCTGACTTCGCACCATACTCTTCCAGGTGAGCCATGACATAAGAGTAGGCGATTTCAGAGCTCTCCACCATCACATTACCCAGTTGACCGGTTTGTTTGAATCCTTTTCGGTTCGAGGCCACGGCCGTAGCTTCGATTTGAAGCGTCGCGCCGCCGAAGTTGGTCCAGGCCAGACCCGTCACGATTCCAGGTCGATCCTCAAGCAGTTCCTCCTGTGTGAAAACGGGCCCTCCCAGATAAGTTTCCACATCGCTCTTGGACACGACCAGCTTCCCTTTGAAATTCTCGGAGAACTTCAAAGCAGCCTTTCTCATGATTTTCCTGATCTGTTTCTCCAAGGAACGAACTCCCGCTTCTCGTGCGTATCCGTCCACAATTCTCAGCAGAGCATCTTTTCGTATGCTCAGCTGTTGTCTCTTCAGACCATGGTTTTTGAGAGCCTTCGGTATCAGGTAACGACGAGCAATCTCTACCTTCTCCTCCAAGATATAACCGGATAGGCGGATGATCTCCATGCGATCGATCAAGGGAGCCGGAATAGTGTCAAGTTGATTGGCAGTTGTCACGAACAACACATTGGAAAGGTCGAAAGGTACATCCAGATAGTGATCGCGAAAGTAGGAATTCTGCTCGGCATCCAAGACCTCTAATAACGCCGAGGCTGGATCGCCACGGAAGGAGGCTCCGACTTTGTCAATTTCATCCAGCATAATGACCGGGTTAGAGGTGCCTACACTCTTCAGTGCCTGGATAAACTTCCCCGGCATTGCCCCGATGTAAGTGCGGCGGTGCCCTTTGATTTCTGCTTCGTCTCTCATTCCACCCAGGGAAAAATGGAAAAACTTGCGGCCCAGGGCATCGGCCATGCTCATTCCAATCGAAGTCTTTCCGACACCTGGAGGTCCGACAAGACACAGAATCGAACCTGCTATGTCCCCTTTCATTTTCCCCACCGCGATAAACTCCAAGATCCGAATTTTGACGTCTTCCAGTCCGAAATGGTCCCGATCGAGTACTTCTTTGGCCCTTTTCAAGTCGTAGTTGTCCTGACTTTGTTGTCCCCAAGGTAAAATCGTGAGCCAGTCCAGGTAGTTTCGGGTAACCATATACTCAGGAGAAAGTGGCTCCAATATTTCCAGCTTACCCATTTCTTCATCGACGACTTGCTGGGCTTCTGGATTGAGGCTTAAATGTTTCAGCCGTTCCTGGAACTTTTCGATTTCTGCAGCCTTTCCCTCCTTTTCAAGCCCCAGTTCCTGTTTTATTGCTTTCAGCTGCTCTTTGAGAAAGAACTCTCGTTGTTGTGAGGTCATCTTCTCTTCAATTTGCTTGGTGATCCTCTGCTGCAGCTTGAATACTTCCAGTTCCTTTTTCAGCAGTACTAGAGTTCGATCAATACGCTGGCGCACGTCAAGGGCCTCAAGTATTCCCTGAAGCTCTTTCCCATCTGCTGTGGTTAAACTTGCCGCAAAGTCTGCTAACTTTCCTGGATCATTCAGTGATGACCGACTGAGAAACAGTCGGATTGCCTCAGAATGGAGCGGATTGAGGCTGGTGAGCTCTCTCAGCGTGGAAATGATGGCCATGGCGTATGCCTTCAGTTCCTGGTTGGGAGAGAGTTCAGTGGCATGGTGGTACTTCACCCGTGCCAAGAGTCCCTGGGGGGTATCTCCTACTTCCTGAATGGTGAAGCGTTCCAGGCAGCTGATCAGAACATGAGCACTCCCCTGATCCTCCTTGATGGCCTTGAGAATCTTGCCCGCTACGCCCACTCGGTAAAGGTTCTTGGCACTGTCCTCTCCTTCCACATCCCGTACCAGTACCAACCCCAAAGTCTGGCCGGCTGATTCCAATGCCCACTCCACCACAGAGAGCTGATCCTCTCTGACTGCCAAGGGAATATGGATGCCTGGAAAAAGAGGGCGAGGCCTGATGGGCATGATGGGAAGTGAGGTGGGCAAGACTTCACCGGCAAGAACCACTCCCGTTTCGCCCGCGCCTTGAGGCTTGGCACTCTCCTCTTCCACAGCCTCGGAAATGTCAGTTTTCTTCTTGCTCATGGTTGGCGGCTAGCCCGGATTATGCATAGGTTCTTGTCACGAAGCGGCGAAAGCGCCGGCCTGACAAGGCGCACGAGGGGTACCCGCTTGTGCGGGTCGACCCCCGCAAACGTACTCTTGAGTACGTTGAGGAGCCGAGGGGTACCCGCTTGCGGGTCGTGCAACGCTGGCGGTGCAGCACACCGGATGATATCGTCGCTGCAGTAGAGAATTTATGCATAATCAGGGCTAAAGTTTTGATCAACGAAAGATTTCATCACTTAAAGTAGACACTGAAGGAGGGCTGACTTTCAGTGAGCGACGTCACTGTTGATTTCCGGGGAGGGGTTCGCACCCATTTTAACGTGGCTGTTAAGTCTCCTTTCTCTTGATCAGATCGCTTCGCTTCAGGTGGACCTTGTCGAAACTACTTGAAGAAATAACATAGTACCAGTCCGCAAAACGAGCATTCAGTTGATTTGAAAGCTCCTGACCCACTGTCATCTTTTGCTGCCATTCGTCGTGTTTGTCCTTGAGCTCCTTATTTTCTCGATCGGAATCGGTCCAATCCTCTTCGGACTTGTTCAGGAAATCTGTGCTGCCAGGCTGAGCTGGCTCGGGAAACTGTTTCGGGTCGAACGATGTCGAAATAAACAGGTATCTATTCTCGCCGGGACCACTCTCTGCCTCATCTTCTTTGCTGGTGTCGGTGCCCGCTGTCACGGTATCACCAGTGCCATAGAGAATCTCCCCAAAGCGAAGGGTGTATATGACCCCTTGACTTGTCCCTACCTCCAGTTCCCCTTCATTGGAGACCAGATTTCGGTCTCTTGTGAAGTAGTACCCTTTGTTCTGCAGAGAAAGAACATCTGCAGAAGAAATCGTGCTTTCTTCCTCAGACCGACTGAGGTTCTGCGACAGACCTTCCGGTTTAGGTCGCACACCCACAATGGGGAGTTCCTCGATCGCCCTCAACAAGTCATTGATCTTGGTGGAGTCCACTTCTTGGTTGGAGGACATGCCATTAGCGTTCCAGGTGTCATCTGTCCTGTCGAATATGACGACATCGCGTTGGTTGATGGTACCGGTCCGTTCGTTAATCGAATAGTCTTTCAAAATAATCTGTTGGATGTCGCGCTGGTTGACTTGCAGCAGATTGCGCTCAATCCAGTCTTCAAAGCTGGTGGATATGTCGATATCGATGCGGGCCAGGTAGACCGTCTTCTGATCGGGAATCCTGACAAATCGGAGGTTCTCTCTGCCTTCCAGCGCGGTGCCGATGATCAAGTCTGCCAGGACTTGATCGCTTTCTCCCTTAATTGTGACGCGTTTTCCCCGGCCCTTGAGAGTGGTGACTGTTTGATCCAAAGGGTCAATGACACCGCAGGCCTCGTGGTCTGCCACGCTGTTGGAACGAAAATCATCTTTCCTGATGTCGATAACGCCGGCAGCCGTTTTGGACAAGCGGTCTTTTCCGTCAGCGGGATAGTCATGGTGCGAGGGTATGGTCCACCTTCCCTGGTTAAAGGTCACCTTGAAGGCTCTAGCAGCTGCCGTCTCTTCGTCAAATTCTATGACCTCAAGGGTGGTGGCAAGATTAGGGTCCGTGAATTCAGGAAAAAAGGCCTCGCCTTTATCCAGGAATGCGTCCGGGATTATCCCTCTCGGTGCCGTCAGGAACGCCAGCACCAGCAATAAGATAGCTCCACCGGCCCAGGCCATTGTTTTCTGCCTTTCACTCATGACTATGTCCTCAATCTGCGAGCGGCTGCGGCGGACTCCCTTTCCCGACGCTGCCGGCGCACAAAAATCAGTACGCCCACAGCAAAGATAGGTATGGGAGGCAGCAGAACGGCAAATGTTTTGATGTTGCCTTGAATCCTCCGAATTTGCTCTTCCATGTTTTCCTTGCTTCTGTCGATTTTTGCTTCTTTTTCCACTTCGATGTTGGCCTTCAAAACTTCAAATCGACGGCTTTCCACTTCCTGGATATTTTGAGCCATAATCTGTTTGGTCTGGGTGTCCAGATCCGGACGTTGCCGTACTTCTTCAACTTTTTCATTCAGGCGCTGCTGAGCTTGGGTCAGAGCCTGCTCAGCTTCCACTTCGGCCTCCTCTTCCTTCTTCACGCGCTCCTCGATAAAGTCTCGAGTTTGTGCCTCAACCCGTTCCAAGGTTCGGTGTCGAACTCGCTTGCTGCGCAAGGTGATGAAGGACTCATCCCCGACCAGGACATCGATACTGTTTAAAAAGAAGGTGATGTTGTCGAAGTTGAGGTTCTCCAGCCCCCCTGCTCGGATCTGAAAGAATTGCTCGGAAATGAAGTCCAGGTCGGCGATGATGATGACGTCCAGAGGTTTAGCTGCGGCCGGGGCTTCATCGGCTTCCTCTCCGGTGGACTCCTCGGACTCGCTCTCGATCTCCTGGGTAGCCACTTCAGCGTCAGTGCTCTCTTTCGGTCCCTGGATGTGGGCAGCCAGGACGTAGTCCCTAGTATCGGGTCGATAAGGAAGACTGTGGATGACCTGTAACCCCAGGAAGGTCTGCTGGACCATTTGGTAATAGCTGAAAAGTCCAGAGACAAACCCCGACTTCAGCAGAGGTTGAAACTGGTAGTCGCTGCCGGCTGCCTTCTCGATTTGCCCAGGATACAACAAGACCAGTTCCTGCAGACTGGCGCTACTCGGGTGCTGGTCGTCGAAGGTTTCAGCGTTTTCATTTCCCTTGCCGACAAAGACAAATTCAGGAGGTAGTTGGGCCAGATTGGGATGAGGATTGTAGGAATCCCAAACGATACTGGCAGAATTCCAACTGACTCCAATTTTGGACATGAACTGTTGAATATCCCCTTTTTCCTCAGGCGGAACGCTCTGCTGCGCCAGAAACGGATTGATATTGGCACCGGCTCGCTCTGACGGGCTGAGTGAGAGATTGATCACGGGTAAGGAATCGATCAACAGAAGGGTAGGATTTCCCAGCTCAATGTAGGCGAGTAGACGATCCATTTGCTCCTGCGGGAGGGAAGAGGGCAAAGCGACGAGCAATCCGTCGAGATCCTCCGGGATGGGCCCGATAGAGGTCACCCGAACGACTTCATACTGTTTTTTTAATTCCTCTACCACCGACCATGCCATGGTATTTTGCATCGTCTGAAAGTCGAATCCGCCAAAGATCTTGGCTTCGGTGTCCAAAACTCCGATTTTCTTGCGATCTGTTTGGGCAATCACACGAATACTTCGCGTGATTTCATATTCGGCAGACAACCCCCTGTCTAAAAAGGGAATTACCTGTTCCTGAGCTCCCCCAGTAAAGGCTAAGCCGAGAAAGGCTTCGGAGTAACCGGCTCGAGCACTTCCCAGATTTGGCACCTGTCTTGGGGTAATTCCAAACTTTTCTCGGGCATCACGCGCTGCCTGGGTGAAGGACTCTGTTTCTTCGATCAGCACCTCTACTCTCGCCCCACCGATGGAATCAATTTCATTGAGGACTCCCAGTAAGTTCTCGCGGGTTTGCACAAATTGTTCCGGTATCTCCGGGCTCACAAAGGCCTGGATAAACACAGAGCGGTCTTGTGGGAGGTCTGCGAGCAATTCCCGTGTTGCCTCGCTGAGCGAATGGAGTCGCTCGGCTGTAAGATCCAGGCGCGTCACTCGGG
>JAPUKI010000304.1 GCA_027295745.1 Acidobacteriota bacterium | reverse complement strand
GAACCGAACCCAGTACGTATTGTAGAGCACGGACACGCCCCGCAGGGATTGCTTCAGTTCTTCCGGGTGATCGAAGTTGAAGGGGTATGGCTTGACCCGACCAGCGAAGGGATTCGCTCGATCAGGCGAGTTGGTCAGGGTGATGACTTCATGACCACGCTCAAGCAGACGCTTGGCGATGTACTTCCCCGAGTACCCGAATGCACCCGTCACAGCATGCAGAGTCTGTTTCATACAGTCCTGTACCCAGTCCTGCAGCTAATAGCCTTGCAACTAACATCAAGATTCAGCTGCCGCGTAGTTCAGCGGTCGGCTGCAATGCATAATGCGGGCTAGTGATACTCACTCCCATGTTCACTCTCTATGAATGTCTCCGTTGCTGGATCAAACAGAAAAACATGCGTGTTAGCCCCCTCGCCCGGTATCGTAAGTCCATCGGTTTCCGACGGGGGTTCGCCAAATTCGCCCTCTTCTTTTGTTGCGGGGTATAGGAAAAAGAAGTCCCCCTGCAGTAACATCTCTCTTGTCACTTTCTTATCCTCATAAAATAACACCTTCAAATATCTCCTATGAGTCCCATCGACTAATTTCTCACCCTGGAAAGCGAAGTCTGCAAATCCATTCCCATCGAAATCACCCACAATACAACTAAGACCTTTTATGATGTCAGGATCATAGAACCCAATGTCATTTAACGGGACTCTCCCGCTTCTATTTCTCCAACAGAAATGGATATTTCCATAGAAGGCACTCGTGATCGTTTCAAAGTCGATTGGGGAACTGTTTTTGTAACTGTCTTCCCCGCCAACATTAACTGTCAAGAAAGCTAAAAGGATAGTAGGCTTAGTTTACTCATTCTTTATGGGACCTCTTGGCCGTCTAACGTCAAAGCTCAGTTGCCTGAACCCGCGCAGCGGGGACAGTTCAACGTTTTACCGAATCATTTCTCCATGTTGTTAAAAGGTCCTTCAGATTTCATCTTAGTTTGGTATTCCTCAATTTTTAATTTTGCAGTCCATGCATAAAAATCGCTATGGGGGAACTTCGCCAGAAATTCTTTATAGAGCCCAATCATGTATTGATACGATTCTGTGTCGTGAGGCGTACACTCATCGCAACAGGGCGGCTCTATTCTAACCATCCACCAAGCTTTATCAGCCCGAGATCCATCTGGCAGCAATTTCAGGTATTCCTGATAGCCATTATGAGAAGCCAACCAAGCTTCACCTGAACCGCAGTAACTCATATCAATTCCTAATTTCTGGGCTTGATCCGCATATGTCTTCCCAGGACAAGTCGGCAGCACTTCGTTTGTTTTAGGGTTTGGATCGTGACATAACTCAACAGTGGGCACAGGCCACCTAATCACGCGTTGAAGATTCCCCGCAGTTTTATTCAGTTCAAACCAACCCTCAGCTTCTTCGTCCTTTTCGTTCGCCTGATCAATCTTTTTTCTCTCCTTTGTCATGGTGTCTAGAAGTTTATGAGCGGGGTGAGCCCACTCAGCCCACTCTTCAAAACTCCCAAAAGATGTGTTGGAGAAACGATTTTCCATGGAATCATCCAGTACTCGATCCAAAGTCAAACTTCTGTCACGTACCATTGAGTCCGACAATATGCCTGTGATCTTGCTTTGACTGAATTCACCTTCAAATCTTAATTGGTAATAATAACCCTTGAGTGAAAGTTTATTTCCTTCAATGAGTGTCCCAGTAACTCGGATTGGATTTTCAGGTAAAATAACCCCCTGAAGACCACCCGTGGACGTATAGAGTCCATAAATATTCTCATCTTGCTTCCATAGGTCGAAACGAAAAGTACCTACATGATTTTGCGTGTAATATCTGTAGAAGAAGCTATCCAGAAAAGTAATTTGATCCGAAGCCACTACAAATGTATGAAAGGTGAATTGGAGAAATACAGCGGTCATGGCTAGAAATCTCATTATTTTTACTCCTCCTCTCCAGGCTTCTTTGGACTACGGTCCCCTATTTTCCCTATATTAGCTTACCCACTTTTTTCCCCAACCGTTGGGATGCAGGCCAGTCTTTAATGTTCTCTACGACCAGGAGGCCTAAGAGCACGGAGTTTCAGGTGCCTGCGCGCAGCGATCCTCCTCGGCGCGGCCTATGGGACGTCGCCTCCAGTCGGCTTGTTATGTCTCTGAGTTCTCCGCTCAGCTCCTGCCTCGGCTTCCATTTGAAAGATCCGCTTGCCTCGGTCGACTACGGCTTGAACGCCTTCAGGCGTCTTGCCCCATTCCATCTTCTTGCGCATGTGTTGAATATATCGCTCTTCGATTGCGGCTGTCGGAATACTGATGACGGTGCCGTTGTGATGCGAGATGGTCCAAGTATCCTTGGAGTACTTCTGTATCCAAATGATGCCATCGAGAAAGATCCAGAAACGGTCAGACTGGGTTGCGTAGCCCAGTCCATTTTCTTCCACAATCACGTCCATATGATGAACACCGACGAAAATGACGTTGACGAGGCCAATGATGAAGCCGCGTACCAAGAAGAGCGGAAACAAGATGAGCAGGGCAAACCAGGGTGACACCGAGACTGCCAAATAAACGACAAGCGCAGTGCCTCCGCCTCCGATCACGATGAGGCCCACGAGGTAGGGAGCCCAGACCCCGAAATGGGCAACGAGGCGCTGTCGGCGACTGAGATCATATTCAATATGGCATGATTCAAAAGACATACCAATGTTAATGCTGCTCAGTATAATATCCCGGTTGTCGGCATAAAACGCAAATAGACAGAGGAGAGAATCCAGGGTGACAGTGGCAAATTTCACCAAGGAGAAATGAGATGACACAAATGGAGATTCCCGAGGTGACGATAGCGCCAATGGATGAGCATAACCAGACTTTGGTTTCCAACACTCACCCTCCCGATTGGGTCAATCCGGAACCTGCCAGTCGCTACAATCTCGTTGTCATCGGAGCTGGTACGGCAGGTCTTGTGACGGCGGCGGGAGCGGCAGGCTTAGGGGCGAAGGTGGCCTTGATTGAGAAACACCTTCTGGGAGGCGATTGTTTAAATGTGGGATGTGTTCCCTCCAAGTCCTTGCTTCGATCTTCGCGTGCTTATGCTGACGTTCGGGATGCACACGAGTTGGGAGTACGTGTCCCGGATGGAGTCGAGGTGGACTTCCCAGCCGTCATGGAGCGGATGAGGCGCCTGCGTTCCAGGATCAGCCATAACGATTCTGCCCGGCGCTTCCAGCAGCTGGGAGTGGACGTATTTCTCGGGGAAGGCCACTTCAAGGAACCAGACACGATAGAAGTGGGAGAAAAGACGCTACGCTTTAAGAAGGCCGTTCTGGCAACCGGGGCCCGCGCTGCAGCGCCTCCTATCCCAGGTTTGGCAGAAGCCGGATATCTGACCAATGAGACCGTGTTCTCACTGACCGAACTGCCTAGACGCCTGGCCGTGATCGGTGCCGGTCCCATTGGCTGCGAACTCGCTCAGGCCTTTCGTCGCTTCGGGTCGGAGGTCTCCATTCTGGAAATGCAACCTCAAATCTTAACCCGCGAGGATCAAGATGCCGCTCAGATCGTGCAGCGATCGTTTCTTCGCGATGGGGTGAACCTGGTTTTGGGGTGCAAGATTCTAGGGGTGGAAAAGCGGAATTCAGACAAGATCATTCAATTGGAGTGTGAGGGGGAGTGCCGGGACCTTCCCGTAGACGAGATTCTGGTTGGGGTTGGCCGGGCACCCAACGTAGAGGGTCTCAATTTGGAGGCGGCCGGAGTGAAATATGACGAGAGGAAAGGGGTCCAGGTCAACGACTATCTCCAGACCTCCAGCCCTCGCATCTATGCTGCCGGAGACATCTGTTTCCCTTACAAGTTCACCCATACGGCCGATGCCCTGGCCCGGATCGTTATCCAGAACACCCTTTTCCTGGGCCGAAAGAAAGCCAGCGCCCTCACCATTCCCTGGTGTACCTACACAGATCCCGAAATTGCCCACGTGGGAATGTACGAAAAGGACGCTCTGGCCAAAGGCATCCCGGTCGACACTTTCCTGAGACCTTTGAAGGAGGTGGACCGCGCTATTTTAGACGGTGAGGAGGAGGGATTCCTCAAGATCCATGTCAAGAAAGGCACGGACAAGATTCTGGGGGCCACCATGGTGGCCCGTCACGCGGGAGAGATGATCAGTGAAATCACCTTGGCCATGGTCCTGAACTCCGGTTTAGGAACTCTTGCCGGTGTCATCCATCCCTATCCCACACAGACCGAAGCCATCAAACAGGCGGGAGATGCCTATAACCGTACTCGCCTCACACCCTTGGTTAAGAGAGCCTTCTCTCGATGGTTGGCCTGGACGCGCTAGGCAGGAAAAGTTGGCTCATTCGCGGCCTGAGGCCGCTCCCACATTCCGGTCCTTGCTGTTGGGTGTGTTGCTCAACTGATATTGGACATCTCTTCGCGGCCTGAGGCCGCTCCTACATTCCGGTCCTTGTTGTTGGGCCAGGGTTCACTGAAGTGGCTTGAGGTCACCCAACATGGTGGGGATCAGTTCCGTCACGGTGGGGTGAATGTGCACGGCCCGCTGAATCACCGTGTAGGGTGCCCTGGCATACATCACATCCAGGATGGAATGGATGATCTCGTCACCTCCGATGCCGAGGATGGCTGCTCCCAGGATTTCCTTCGTCTCAGCATCTACCAGAACTTTCATAAACCCCTGAGTTTCGCCTTTCTCCACCGCTCGGGAAACGCGCGTCATGGGCCTGGTAGCCAGCAGAGCCTTTCGTCCCGATTTCCTCACCTGGGCTTCCGTCATCCCCACCCTCCCCAGCGGGGGATCGATAAACAGGGCGTAGGCCAGAATACGATCGCTGACTCGTCGAGGATCATCATCCAACAGATTGGCGGCTACAATCTCGTAGTCGTTGTAGGAGGTGTGGGTGAAGGCGCCCTTCCCATTACAATCGCCCACAGCCCAGACGCCGGGCACATTGGTCCGGAGTTGGTCGTCCACCACGATATAGCCCCGTTTATCCACATCGATACCCGCCTTCTCCAGGCCCAGGTCATCGGTGTTGGGCTGACGCCCCACCGCCAGCAGTAAATGTGAAGCTTTCACCTGGCGGGCACCCCTGTCACAGTCGAGATTGACCAGGACTCCATCCCCATCTTTTGTGGCATCGATACACTCGGCCTCCAGCCGGATTTCAATCCCCTCCTTCTCCAGAATTTCCTGGACGGCTTCCGAGATGTCTTCATCTTCTTGTTGGATCAAACGGGAGGCCCTCTCGACAATGGTGACGCGGCTGCCAAATCGTCGGTATATCTGGCCAAACTCCAAGCCAATATAACTTCCGCCGATGATGACCAGATGTTCGGGGAGAAAATCCAACTCCATCATGCTGGAGTTGGTCAGGTAGTCCACGCTCTTGATGTTCGAGAAAGGAGGAACGAAGGCCCGCCCTCCCACGTTGATGAAAATCTTGTCCGCCTCCAGGCTTTCCTCACCAACGCCGATGATGTGGGGATCCTCGAATCGCCCATGCCCCTCATACACGGTACAGTTGTCCAGGTTTTTCAGCCACCCTTCGACCCCCTGGTTGGACTTGGCCACCACACCATCCTTGCGCTCCTTGACCCGCTTCATGTCCATGGAGTGGGCGCCGCCGGTGATGACACCGAACTCCTCACCACGCCCGGCCACATAGGCGGCGCGGGCACTGGCTACCAGGGTCTTGGTGGGGATGCAGCCAGTGTTCACACAGGTACCCCCAAAGAGTTTCCGCTCAATGATGGCTACCTTCATCCCCTCTTTGGCCAACCTCGCCGCCAGGGAGGGCCCAGACTGCCCGGTCCCAATCACGACGGCATCATATTTCTTTGGCATACATACCTACCTCTGGAACATCAGAGCTGCGCAGTGGGCAGCACCATAAAGCGCTGTCTTCGGATTGAGAATAACTCGAATGGGAATGGCCTCCATCAGCCCGGAGAGACGCCCCTTTTCACGGAAGGTCTTGGTGAATGTCCCGTCGCGCAGCTTGCTGATAATCTTGGGAGCGATTCCACCTCCGACGTACAGGCCGCCTGCGGCCTTGGCCTTGAGCGCGAGGTTGCCCGCTTCTGCTCCGTAAATGGACACGAACAGATCCAGCGCCTTGACGCACAGGTCGCTTTTACCCTTTAGGGCCGCCCTCGAGATGGCGATGCCAGGATCTTCCTGCTCCAACTTTTCCCTCAGCCAGCTCGCCTCCTCGCCGTAGCCCGAGTCTCTCAAGAATCTGTAGATGTTGAACAGGCCCGGGCCGGAGAGAACTCGCTCGTAACTCACATGCTGGTAGCTCTCCA
>JAPUKI010000303.1 GCA_027295745.1 Acidobacteriota bacterium | reverse complement strand
TGCGCCGCGCGACTCTCCATCCCTTTGAGGGAGTCTCGACTCGTTGGCCAGCGCGATATCCAGAATGAGATGGTCCAACAGAATGCCCTTTTCCCTTAAAGCCCTGGTGGTAGCTTCCACCACCAGGGGATCAAAATTGCTGGGCACGATCATCAGGGCTTTCTGCCCTGGCTGGATTCCAAAACTAAAGGGTATCGACCGATCCAAGCGGGGGGGGATGGAAGCGAGTTGACGAGCCACCGGGAGGAGCTGTTCCACGGTCGTTAGGTGAGGAATGTTTTTAGGATATCGGGGCGATGGAAAAGTAAACTGATTCCTGGACACAGGCTGCCAGAGTTCCAGTTCCTGGATACTTGCTGCCTGAGTCTGGGCAGCTAGAACTCTGGGAACAAGACTCGCCCCTATGAGGGAGGCGGTGGATGTTTTGACAAATTGCCGCCTGGGTAAAGGTGTGCTTTCCTGTGTAGACATGATTGTCCTCCTCATGGATGGGCTCTTGCCGAGTGTGGAGCATACGATACTCCGGCCTGTCCAAGAGGCAACATCGTTGTTGTCCCGGTGCGTTGGTGTTTCTCAGGGACCGGCCAGAGTCAATGCTAGTGCAGGTTGAGGGGAGAAGCAACAGGGCTCCAAACAGCTTGGCAAAAGACACCTTATCTTCTACTAAAGGTTATGGATCGGTTCTTAACAGCCTTTCCCACGACCACAACTGAATCATCACTGATGTTGATCAGAATAGTGTCTCGATCACATCCCTGCGGACACATATCGGCAGTCATGGTTATGGGTACTACAAATTGTCTTCCGTCACGGCCATCCGGGTAAATGTGCAGGTTCTCGGTCTGACCGGGTGGACGTTTTCCGAGGATTTTCACAGGATCGCGACTAATCCACAAGGAACCATGACCCTGAAACCAAATTTCCGCATCGCTGGGAAGCAGCTCTTTGCTCTCAGGGTCCACCCAAACTGAAACGCGAACCGCAATCTCCGAACTGGAAAGTGTTGCTTGTTGTGGTGTTGATTCCTCTGGTGTTGGTTCGCGCGACTCTGCACGGAATCGGGAGAGGAACCCCACGGTCAGGCCAAAGGCGATGAACGCCACCATGAACCCGCCACCGTATCTCACCAAGGCAGTGCCCCTGATCACACGCGCCAAGCCCAACCAAGTTAGCAGAAGCGCCGAAAGCAGAAGCCACCATCCGGTGTAGCCCCCAGTCCACGCGGCCTCTGTCATGCTCGCAAGAAACGAACAAATGCCAAGGGCAACTAAAAAAAATCCGGCCCGCGGTTCAGAAAGGGAAGGTCGTTGCCTCTGGCCGCAATTTTTGCAGAGGATGGTCCCTTCCTGCATTTCTTTGGCACAGAAGGGGCATTTCTTTGTTGCCATGCCTTACCTCCCATTGTGGGGACGAAGTGAGTTTGCAACACATCATATGAGTTGTAAGTGACAAAAGTGAACAAAAGGGGCAGTAACGATACCCCTCCTGCAGATTCCTTCTATCCAGGTTGCTTTTCTATAGAAAACAGACGCATGCCGCTCAAGGCTGCAAGTTCATCCGCCGTAGCAGGTCAGTGAAGCGAGGGTCGTCGCGGAGGGGGTCCCAGGCTTGAGCTGATTTAAGAGAGATCAACGAGCCATCGCGCTCTTGATATGCCTTCTCCAACCATGCGGCTCAGGCGGGTGTCCTCAGCCTTGTAGACCACACCCATCCCTCCGCCGCCCAATTTCTCTGTGATCTTGTAGTGGGAGATGGTCTTGCCGATCATCGCTTCTTCCCTCGATAGTAGCCAGATCTTTTTCAATGCCATTGTAGCGTCCGCTCTGTAAGCGGACAAATCAAAACAAATATGGCCGATCCCTCACGGGGCGGCACAGCTCAATCGGAAATAGGCAGAGGCCAGCAGGGGCTGAAAAGAGTGTCTCAAAAGTCGGCTGATTCAGGTTTCTTGTGTAGGGGCGCACATCTTCTACAAGATTAGCAGTTGCAGCTGGAAACAGCGGATATACTTAGAGCATGAGCGCCCCCCCCAGTGGACATCGAAAGGCTGAGCCATGAGGAGCAGTTGCGCTTATGGGAACAGCTCTGGGAGAGTCTCGTGAAAAGCCCCCAGGCCATACCCCTGACCGATGCACAACCTGAAGAACTCGATCGGCGGCTTGATGACCTTGATCGACAAGGCCCAGTCGGAATTCCATGGGAAGAGATCCTGAGCCCAATCCAGAGCCGATCCAGGTGACATCGCTCGTCTTTCTTCAGGCCGCTGCGGCGGACGTTGAAGATGCAATGTGCCGACATCGACTCACAGATGATAAGGATTTGAGAGCGGCTAGAGATGCTGCCGGCGGGTGTGACTATTCCTGCCAGCGAGACATGGCGCCCAGGTTATAGACCTCGCTGCAGCCTTTTCTTTTCAAAGTCCGGGCCGCCAGCTGACTGAGAATTCCGCGTTGGCAATAGAGGACAACACGCTGATCTCTGAGTTCGTCCAAATGCTGATTCAATTTCTCCAGTGGTAAATTGATCGCACCGGGAAGGTGTTTCTTGGAAAAGTCAGCGGGACTGCGCACATCCACCAAGCGGGCGCCTCCCTCGATGAGTTCCTTCGCTTGTTCAAACGGAATGGGCGGTGACCACATTCCAAGCAATTTCATGAAGCCCTCATACATCCATGCGACGAGGCAAAAATGAGAGGTGATCACAACGAGTTGCAAAGCGATCAGTGTCGTCCCAAGAGAGTAGGCCACTACTGGAGATTGAGAAACGAAGGCCAGGCCGATGGCGAAGTTCATGGATCCACCCATCAAGCAGGCGATTCGTCGGGGAAGAGGGTTGGAGGGCAACTTTACCCCGTTCCATAGCGGCCGCAGGAGATGGTTGTAGAGAAGATCGAAGGGGTGCCAGGCGGGGAACCAAAAGGGAAGGATGCCCACTGCCGCCAGTATAAAAAAGACGTTCGCTTGTTGGGTGGCCAGGCCGTAAAGGGCTAACAGCATGCAGGCAGAGGGCGTGAATCTCAAACCCCAAACGAGTTCCTGGAGTTCCCCTGGGGTATAGCAATATCCCTGCTGCACCAAGCCTCTGTGCTGAAAATTCAATTCCTGGCTCAATATGCTTTCAATTATGGCAGATTGTTTCTTCTAAAACAGGAGTAAAAGGAGGATTGAAGAGAGTGGGGGTATCTTTTATTCTAGGTCGTCGACACGTTTTCGATACTCAATGTCTTTGTCTACAACTAATGCATACAGTGCCTCGCCCTCATCATTAATGACCACAGAGTTAAGATCCGCGTAGAATTGAGCTTTGGCCTGTTCCCTGAAACCTTTGACGATATAGGTTCTGGATGGTTCACCAGATTCATCTAACAAAGCGATATAAAAATCATACTGATTAGCTTCTTTGATTCTTTTTATGCTGACGCTCGCTGCCGGATTTCTCTGAACTGAAATCTTTGCTAGAAGATCTGGAATGCCAAACGTACTTATTTTTTTTGCTGTGGAACAACCCATGCTGAGGAGCAGGACAACACCGCAAAAAGTGATAGCCAGACTTGCTTTCATGACCATTTCACTTTGAAGTGAACCGACATTCTTACCGCAGTCCCCCTTTTTTAGTTTCCACTATACTGTATAAGTCTGTCTGGTGCTATCTAAACCTAAGGTTGGGAGAATGTGGGAGCGGCCTCAGGCCGCGAAGACGAGGGTCATGGCCCGGGGAAATCGACCTGTGACGCCTGCTGAAGATACTGGGCAGCCACTCGCTCGCTGATCAATTTTTCTTGCTTTAACCTGGCAACTGTAGCCTCAACACACGCTTGGTAGTTGCTGCGGCTGAATGTTTCACCAGGTTTTAAAAGACCAAGTCGGTGCCAGGCTTGGTCCACACTTTCCCGGTAGCCAAGATATCTGTTCAGGTTCATATCCAGAAAAACCCCACGCCCATCCTGGGGCTCAAGGCTTTGGCCATCGAATAGGGCCAAGCCTGTCCATTGAACACCGCTCTCTCCCAGACTGGGAGGGTAGGGATAGTACACTCCCAGAGGACA
>JAPUKI010000302.1 GCA_027295745.1 Acidobacteriota bacterium | reverse complement strand
CTGAATGAAGAGGGCTACTCTGCGGTTCCTGTTTTCTGGTTGGCATCGGATGACTCCGACTTTCAGGAGGTCCGCTCCACATATTTTTTCGACGCCGGTGGAGACTTGTTTTCGGCGAGCTATCCGGGCCCACAAAAGAATAGCTCACGAATGGTGGGAACGATCCCTCTGGACGCCGTCGAGGAGTGTTTCAGCCATTTACAAGAGCAGGGGCTAAAAGGAGAGTTCCAGAAGGAGGCCCTCCAGATACTCCAGGACACCTACCCTCCTACAAAAAACTTCCGAGAAGCCTTGGGCTCATGGCTAAGCCACCTCTTTCGACCGTACGGTCTGGTTCTCTTTGATGCACTTCTTCCCCAATATAAGCAAGGACTGGAATCTCTGTTTTCCGTAGCCATAGAAAAGCGTCAGGACATCGTCCGAGCTTTGCAAGAAAGAGCAGAGGTGTTGAAGGAAAAAGGATTTGAGCCCCAGGTTCGGATTCAGGACTCGGAAAGTCTCATTTTTTGGATCGAGGGTGAAGAGCGATACAAACTAGAGTATGAAGCAGAACAATATCAGAAGAAGGCCGGCACCCCACTGCAGTTGAGCGGCCGGCAACTCTTAGAGGAGCTGGACAAGCAAGCCGGAAGGTTAGCTCCCAACGTGCTTCTGAGACCTATTGTTCAGGACCATTTGTTTCCCACAGTGGCTTATGTAGGAGGGGCTGCGGAGGTTGCCTATTATGCACAGATCTGTGCCATTAGTCCGTTCTGGAATAAGGAAATGGCTGTCTTTCCACGAGTGGGGATCACCTTGGTGGATCGAAAAGCTCAGCGGTTGCTCAGGAAATATGGGTTGAAGGTCACCGATATTTTACAATGCACCCCACAGGAGATCTCTCGTCGCATCGTGGAAGGGAAAGACCCGGAACAAATTCTGGGAAAGCTCGAAAGTGTGCAGGAAGAACTCAGAACCGCACTAAAGTCATTAGGAAATGATATTGTGAAGATTGACCCGACAGTAGCGGAGATGCTGGGGGGAGCTGAGAAGAAGATTCTTTATCAGATCGAGAAGATCCAAAAAAGATTTATTGCCAACCACCGCAATCA
Source organism: Acidobacteriota bacterium (assembly GCA_027295745.1). Classification (GTDB taxonomy): domain Bacteria; phylum Acidobacteriota; class UBA6911; order RPQK01; family JADFOI01; genus JADFOI01. The sequence continues at coordinate 2,161 of JAPUKI010000302.1, read as the reverse complement.
GCAAGAGCACTTTGGGCAACACCTGGATTATCTGTATTCTCACCTTTACCCAAAGGGCAAGCTTCAGGAACGCGTCCTCAGTTTCAACCAGTTTATGAGCGAAGAGGGTCCCGATTTGGTCGAGCGTTTAATGGATGTGATCAACCCGTTTTGCCCAAGTCATCAAGTGATATCGCTGTGAGAACTTTCACGTACCTGTTCCCTTGAGACTCCTGAAATGTTTCATCGCCAGCATCGACTGTATTCGAATGTGCTTCTGGCCGCTGACGTCCTGGCAGGCCTCTGGGGACTGTATCTCGCATACTACCTGCGCTACTACCTGGTTCGCTTCGCTCCTCTTGAGATCAGTAGTTTTTTTAATCCGGAACTGCTTCCCTTCCGAGACTATCTTTTCTACTTTCTGATCTCCGCTCCTTTGTGGGTCCTTCTTTTGATGTTGACCCAGCGCTATTCTGCGGTCCTGCGTCTTCCCTTGGGGGTACAGGCGTTTCGGGTTTTACAATTCATTGTGGCTACCGGCTTCTTCATGGGCTTCCTGACTTATAGTTTCAAGCTCCTGGTTAGCCGGCCGGTTTTCTTTGCCTTCTGGTTTTTTGCGGGGCTGATCCTTCTATTCAATCGAGTGATCCTGCATTGGTTTCTTCGCACCGGCAACCTCAACGAGCACAGTCAAATTAAGATTCTGATCGCCGGTACGGATGACCGAGCAAGACGGGTAGGGCAGGTGGTGGAGAGCTACAAAATGTGGGGTTACCACGTTGTCGGTTACCTAAGCAACGAAGAAGGCCAAGAACCCCCACAGGACTTGGAGGTGGTCGGTTCCTTGAAGGAACTGCCCCGTCTGGTGCACGAGCATGTGGTCGACGAAATCATCTTTCTGGGATCCCAAAGAAGAAATTTGGAAGAGTTCGAGAGCCTGGTTGAACTCTGTCAGGATCTCGGCATTCGAATTCGAGTTGCCACTGATTTCCTTCTCAATATCACTTCCGAAGTCTCACTGGAGTACCTCGAGAACCTGCCCATGCTCACCTTTTCAACGGTTCCCAGTGACACCATCGGCATTCTCGCCAAGAGAGTGTTGGATGTGCTGGTTGCAGTGGTTCTGCTGGTGGTATTTTCCCCATTTGCCCTGATGACAGGGGCTTTCATCAAATTGACTTCTTCTGGACCTATGTTCTACAAACAGGTTCGATGCGGTTTGTATGGACGGAAATTCAAGCTCGTCAAGTTCAGAACCATGATCGAGGGTGCGGAAGACAAATTGTGGGAGATTAAACATCTCAATGAGATGGGGGGCCCCGTCTTTAAGATGCGAAATGATCCTCGAGTCACGCCACTGGGTCGAGTTCTGCGGAAATTCAGCATTGACGAAATCCCCCAGGCCTGGAATGTCCTCAAAGGGGAAATGAGTATGGTCGGCCCTCGAGCTCCGCTGCTCGAGGAGGTCCAGCATTACACCACCAAACAGAGGCGACGGTTGAGCGTGAAGCCTGGAATCACCTGTCTTTGGCAAGTTTCTGGCCGGAACGACATCGACTTTAGCCGATGGATGGAGCTGGATCTCGAGTACATCGATAATTGGTCCTTTTGGCTGGATGTTCGAATCATGTTGAGAACCATTCCTGCGGTATTCACCGCTCGGGGAGCCCGCTGACCTCTGACCGCGGTCAGAGGAAATTCCAAATTCAAAACTCCAAATCCCAAACAAATTCAAAATCTGAAACCTGAAAGTTGGAACCTGGAACGCACGCGAAGCGCGCTCCCTCAAAGTATAATTTCACCATGCTTTTTGATGGATTCGTGATCGCCTTTGGGTTGGCGATCGGAAGCTTCTTGAATGTCTGCATCCATCGGATTCCCCGGGGACAGTCCATCACGCGCCCCAGGTCAAGCTGCCCCCACTGCCATCATTTCATCAGACCCTGGGAGAATATCCCCGTCTTCAGCTATCTCTTTCTGCGAGGGAAATGCAGTCAATGTGGGGAGAGAATTTCCTGGGTTTATCCAACCGTGGAGGTGATGACCGGCCTCACCTTTTACCTTCTCTTTCTCAAGTACGGATTTTACACGCCCGTCTTTGTCAACATGGTCTTTTTTTGGTCTGCTTCTGATTCTGACTTTCGTTGACCTTTTCGAAAGGATTCTTCCCAATATTTTGACT
>JAPUKI010000301.1 GCA_027295745.1 Acidobacteriota bacterium | reverse complement strand
TCCTGGAGCGGGTGCAACCTCTTCCGCAGCTCCGGAAGCTTCTCCCTGGGGTGCTAACACCACTCCCTCTGCCTGATCCAGTTCAATCTCCACCTCGGCTCCGGAAGCTTCTCCCTGAGGTGCTAACTCCACTCCCTCTGCCTGATCCAGTTCAACCTCCACCACAGCTCCGGAAGCTTTCGGATCAGGGGTCAGCTCGGCTCGCTCAAACTCAATTTCTCCCTGGTTGGGAAAGGAGATTTCCACGATGAGCTTGCCAGCCTCGATCCCAATCGCATTGGTCAGAGTCAAGGAGACATAGGCATTTCGAAAGACATTGCCTCCCAAATTGGGTGAGTCGTGCCCCAGTGTCATCTGAAGGGATTCTCCTGCCTCAGGTATGATCGGATCGGGTGTTGTGTCCAGTCTCTGAGAAAACACCAGTAACAGCGATTGCACTGTCAAAAACCCGATCAAAAGAGATCTGAGCACAGGGTGGCTTATCCTAGACATATAGAAGCATCCTCCTCCTCACTCATCACCAGGGGCAGGTAAAACTTCATTCCGAGCCCTTTCTCTCGGGGACGGCGTGACCTCCACCGTGATCCTCGAGATATTCCGGAGTGGGTCGGCTATTGAAGGCATAGCGCTGTTTGAGATCCTCATCCTTGTCAATGTTCATTGTAGGCTCATACTTGATATCGCTGAGTCCGTATTCATCCCAGCGGCTTCGCACCAGATCCTCTTCTTCCTTGGACAGAACCACCACGGGTGGAAAGACCTGATTGTTCCAGAATGGTCGGCCACCTAAGTCCCAATTTCTGGTTGCATCAATGAGCATCCTGGCCCACTTTCCGGAGCCGAACTGAACAAGATCTCGCTCTTCAAAGGGGGTGCTCGGATCCAGAACCGAACCAAAGTGATTCTCGAAGATGACGATATCTCCCATGGCAGGATTCACACGGGTACAAAAGGCCCACTCCAGCTGGCCATGATCGCGAATGTCAATGTCTTCCTCAACCACCATCACGTTTTTGAATGCCCAGTTGGCAAAAGACATCCCCCAGATGGCGGAGGCTATCTGCTTGGCTTGATGGCGATAACTCTGCCGAATCTGAACGTAGATCATAAAGAAAGGTCCGTCCAGATTCATCCACACATCGGTGACTCCTGGGACACCGCAGGCCTCCAGGTGGTTCCAGACCAGGGCAGAGCACGAGAGGGAAGTGATGTAAGCGTCCTCGGTCGGCCATCCGGGACGAATGCTCTCACAAGAACCCTGGTAGATCGGATCGTCTCGGAAGGTAATACAATCCACTTTTAGAGTGGGTTTCGGAGAATAAGCCCCTCCGTAATAGCCGCAGTGTTCGGCAAAGGGACCTTCCATCATGTAATCCTTCCGATCCCAGGACATGGTTCCCTCAATCACCATTTCGGCAGAGGCAGGCACCAGCAGATCGCTGGTCTCGCATTGAATCAATTCCAGCGGCTCACCCACGATTCCACCATAGACATCGTACTCAGAGACCAATCGCCCAAAGGCGCTGCCGGCCAAAATGGTCAGCAAGGGATTACAGCCATAAACACAGGCCACTTTCATCGGCTCCTGGCGATCTCGAAGTTTCGTATAGTGATCTCCCCAACCCTGGGAAGGAGCCAGAAGACAGGATATATGGTTCTGGTCTGCCACCATGCCCCGGTAGATCCCCATATTGTACCGTCCGGAGTCGGGATCCCGGGTGATCACGGGCGCAAAGGTGTTGATAAACCGCCCCCCGTCCCACAAGTGCCACTTGGGCACGGGAATCTGGTTGAGGTCGATGTCATCCCCTTTGAGGATATTTTGCTTGAGGGGCGCCTCGGAGACCTCCTTGGGCGAAATGCTTCTTCTGTATACCTGCCTCATGGCCAGGACCAAATCTTTGTGGCTCGTTGCTTGGGGGAGACCGAATGCCAGGGCAAAGCGTCCATAGGACGAAACCGAGTTGGTAAAGAGTTTTTTACACCAGGTGTTTGCGTGATCTTTGATGTTATCGAAAAGAAGCGCGACCCCGTTTTTCGCCGACATGCAGTAGCGGGCGATGGTCCCAATCTCACAGTCCCAATCGACCTTTGCATGGACTTCACGATATTCCCCTTCGCTCTTGAGGAGTTCGATCCAGTCATGCACAGTTTTCACTTCCCGCAGGTCGTAAACTTCCGGCGGCTTTTTCAATTCCTTGGTCGGTGTTGCCATGATTCAGTCATCTCCTTCTTAAGAATTTCCCTGACTCCAGGGTTGGCTCAGGAACGAACCGGCTCATTTCTTGACCAGGTCTTCTTCCTGCTTCTGGGCCTCCTTGTGGGGTTCCTCGAACTCCTCAATTCGCTCATGAAGTTCAAACCCTTCGGGAGGGCTCAGCAGGCCCTTGCGGATCATCTGGTCCACGATGTCCTTATAAAACCTCTTCCTCTCCGGATAGAGAGGAGGAGATTTCTTGGCATACAGGTTCTTCGGCCAGGAAAACTTCTTGGCTGCCTCAAGATACAGTTCTCCCCACAGATCTGCTGGAATGTGAGGCAATAGGCTCATCATCCCCTTGACCCGGAAAGTTCTCAGCTCTTCGATATTGATAACGGCGGCGGCATAAGAAATGTGTGGTTTGTCCACTCTTGAGAGAATTTGTCCCCGGTAATTCACGATCATGGAGTCTGACCCGGTGGAACCGGTCATGGAAGGGATACTTTCGCTGGTGGTGTGAAACTTGGGCCCGCTATTGGCAGCAACCATATAGCAGGAGTTATTCACGGCATGGGCCCGGTTCATGACTTCCCACACGCCGATGTTGCAATGGTGCTCGAGCTCCCCTCCTCGGCAAAGAATCTCCGCACCATTAAGAGCAAGCATCCGCCCAGTTTCACAAAAGTAACCCTCATAGCAGATCATGGTCCCAATGCGTCCAATGGGGGTATCGGCCACGGGATAAAAGGCATCCAGTCCATTCCCGAACTTTTCTCTCCAGAGGTCGTAGACATCCCAAGGGGTAGTGGTACTTTCGGGGGTGAAGACTCGTCCCTTGCGATGCTTGTGAATAATGTTTCCTTCAGGGTCGATAATAAAAGCGGTGTTGAAGAAGCGGTCCTTGATTAGTTCTGGCTCAATCACCTTGGCTTGGGCGACGAGATACACCTTCCATTTCTTGGCCACCTCGGCCAGCCTGTCGGATTCTTCGCCTGGTAGGGTAATGGCAATCTTTTTGCAGGCCTCCACATGATCCATCCGGCTATGCTCGTCGTAAAATCCCTGCAAGGCACCTTCAGAGAGAACTACCAACTTGGTGGGGTAAAGCACGTCACCCAGATAGAGGCAACCCTCTATCTGAGGAATCAAGTTGTCCAGGTTCTTCTTAATATCCGCCCGAGTGGTACATCCATAGGTCTTGGATTGGATGGCAAAGGCCAAATACGGTTCAACCACGGGCAATCACCTCCT
>JAPUKI010000300.1 GCA_027295745.1 Acidobacteriota bacterium | reverse complement strand
GAGCGGGGCTACGAAGGACCCATAAACATTGCTGTTGGCATTAACATGCAAGGTGTGATCACCCAGATAAAAGTTGTCGCGCACCGCGAGCCGTACGGTTACTTTTCAGTTGATCGCGCCAAGTTTGCTGAACAATTTAGGGGCAAAAGCCTACGCGATCGTTTCAGAATGGGAAGAGACATCGATGCTGTAACTCGGGCCACAATGTCGATTGGCAGCGCCTCAAGATCTATCAGAAAAGGAGCCCGCCAGATATTCAAACAGTACTTGGAAGAAGAAGAAAATCGTGAATAGTAAAACGGTTTTAGCCAAGGTGGTGTGACGATGTTGAAAATAGCTTCATTTCTTCAAGCCTTTGCCCTGACCTTTGGCGCTGCGCTCAGTTTTTCGTACGCTGAGTGCCTCAGCTGGGATGAGCTTCTAGCTGAGGAGAGTGTCATTGAGGTAAATATCGCCAGGAGGGCAACCATGTTCGTGGGCTATCTCAATCCACCCCAGCTGGGCGTCTGCTTCCTGGGAGAAGATTTTTACAATATCTTTATTGTCAGGCTAGTGAAAGAGCAGCCCAACAGACATTTCTTCTGGATAGGCGGTCCACATTCCCTGGATCTTGTCGATACCGCCTCACGTACTTCCATGCTCCATGAGGGCGAAGAATTCTATTTTGACCTGGCAACTAAGCTGAGCGGGCCCAGATCATTTCCAGGCATTGAGATAGAGTTCCTTTTAAGCTTTCAGGGAGAGATAGATTTTTTCGAACCCGTGACCATATACTTCACACCATTTATGGGGGGGACCTTTTCCAAAGAATATTGGCTGCCCGAGAAATATCTGGACGAGTGAAAATAAGAGCTCTACCCGGATTATGCATACTCCGGGCTAAGGGCGGAGCTTTCTCTCACACTTCTCTCATTCCCGCTCTGGACCGATGGGCCAAACACACTGAGGAGAAGCCCATCAATACTCGTTGAAGATCCGTTGGATCTCCTTCAGATCAGAGGTCCAGGGCCAGCTGCAACAGGAGTCGCGCCTTGTATGCCACCAGAGTGTCGCCACCGATAAAGTTATCGTTTGGCCGTGCTCCGATCCGCGCATTCATACCTCCACGCGCCGTCAATACAATAGGCAGGCCCTTATCCGCTAGCGACTCTAATAAGGGCACCTGGCTCCTAAAGGGTATACCGGCACTAGTACAACCACTCACCACGATCCCTTTTACTCCTGCATCGACTGCCGCCTGGATCAGTGCAGGATCCGCGTCGTAGTAGGCCGATATCACCTCTACTTTGGGAAGTGTTTTGATTGAATCAATGTCGAACTCGGAATTTATGGTGTGCCGGCAAGTCGGTCCACGATAGAACGCCACTCCTCTGCCCGCTAACCCAAGGATCCCAAATTCTGCAGGGAGCAACGGGAACCTCGGCTCCCCTGGTTACCGTCTTCTTTTACCAACTGCACCTGCCCAGGGCAGCCTTTCTGTTTTTGATTAACATCTTTTTTGTGATGGTGGACAGCATTCAAGTGGGTTCGCTGATCTGCGTCGGAATCTACACACCGAGGCTCTTCCTTCTGGCCTTTGCCGCTGCGGCTCTGGCGGGTCCTATGGTTTTTCTGACCCTTCGACTCCAAAAAAGGATCAACGAGCAACTGTTCCGTCGAATCGTACTGTTGGTTTTGGCTCTCACCGGGCTGGTGCTCTTATCCCGAGCTCCTAGCCTGACAAGAAAGGGCGGGACTCAAATCAATGCTGTGGCTCTGCAATCTCTGCACTGGGAATCAGGCCCTGCTCCTCCCATTGGGCCAATTGGTCTTTCAGCTCCGCTGCGATCTGAGGGATGGGGTCGATTTCCAAATAGTGGTATAGCTGGGCAGCGGCGGAGAGAAAGTCTCCTCTCTGCGACAGGATCCAGGCCAGCATGTAGTGGGTCAAAGGGTAGTCTTGGGCTTGACTGCTCCTGTGGATCAGCAAGATCGACTCTTCCACGACACCCAAATTGCCCAAAGAACTATGGGCCAGCGCATTGAAGTAGTGGGCCCTGACCAGTTGAGGATAGAGCTCGAGAACCTGGCCACACCACTGAGCTGCTTCTTCCCACCGCTCCTCTTCCAGTTCCAACATAGCCAGGGAGACATACGTGTTGGCGTACTCCGAGTCAGCGGCCAGCGCCTGCTCAAAAGACTTGCGGGCGGCAGCCCGATCTTCCAGTTCCAGCGAGATCTCACCCAGCAATAACCAGGCATTCGCGTAATCGGGATAAATTTGCACAGCCTTCTCCAGTTCTTGGCTGGCCTTGGAGAAATTTATGTCCTCTTTGCCCAACTCTTCCAGGGCTTTCTGGTAAGCTTTTTTGGCGTTTTTCGGTGCGGCCAGGCTCTTTACGCTGACGATGGCAGTCTCCGAACTGGTGTTCGAATGCAAAACGATGGCGCCTACGTCGGGGCTATCAAGAAGTCGCCGAGCACCGAGGAGAATTCTGTCCGAGTGGTAACCCGGTAATCTCGCCTGCAATTCACAGCCGCTGAGATTGAGCGACTCGTCGCGCCCTGGCCCCAGGCCCTGCCCAAAGAAGGAGTTGTTCCTGTCCATGGTGGAGTTAAGGGGGACGGAAGAGACGGTTGACATCGAGGCATCCATCGGCTGCTGTGCATCCCGAAAAGCTCGGGTCGTGTTAGCCTGAATGCTGAAAGTGCCTCCGCTGGAGGCATAGACCTGTGCGATCACCTCACTTTGGCAAAGCAATTCGATCTGCACCGCCTCCCTGGGTTTCCAGCCATCGTCCAGGATGACTGTTCCAGTGAGATACATGGGTCTGCCGTTCCTGATAGTCCGACGGCGTTCAGGAGATCGCGTAGCGCCGCCCCGGTCTTGGCGAGCCTCATCTCCTCCCCCCTGCTGACCCAGTCCCCAACTTGAAGAGAAACAAAGTAGCATTGAGACAAGGAGTAGACATTTAGCCATAGCGGCCTCCTTAGATGACGATCAAGAAAACAATGTCTTGCTACTGTACCATTATGACTCCAGCTGGACCTCCCTGTCCACTGCACCCCCAGGAACCGCTAAAGCTAAAAGTCGAACATGTAGGTGTACTTGAGAGTCAATGATTTATCTGCTTCACCATCCTGAAAAGCGTCTCGCTCTTCATTGTAAACGATGAAAATATCACTCAGGGGACGGTGAATCAGATTAAAGCGAAGGTTCGAGCTCACCTGGCGCAGCTCACTGTTGTATTGAATAAAGGCGCTGAGAAACATTTGGGTGTTAAAGGAATAGTCCAGGCGCGTATTGACCAATCGAGTGGTCACGTCGCCTTCGCTCAACTTCAGGTCATCCCACTGAAATCTGCCCGTTATAGTGAATTTGTAATGGGGCTTGTAGGCCAGGCTGATCTGCACACCCTTGCGGGTGCCAGTCCAGAAGTCACCTGTTTGATATCGCACACTCCCCGACAGGGTAGCACTGGGATTGGAGCGAAATTGGATGAAAACATCGTTGAAATTGTAATCTCCGGGATCAAGGTCTAACCCACCAATGCTGAACTGCACATCCTCCCTCTCAAACCTGAGTGTCCGACCCACCTGGAAGTTTCCTCCATCCTCAAAGCCGATCTGAAAGTTCAGATTAACGATGCGGGTCTCCAGGCGACCCTCCTGGTCTTCGATGTATTGTATGCGGGCGTTGGGGTTAAACTGCCTGATCCAGGAGATGCTTCCTGGACGTGGAGTCCAGGCAAATGAGGTATCACTTTTTCGCATGTCCCGACGGGGTACAAATCCCACCTCGGGCTTGAAGTTTTCTTCAATATCCAGGTAGCCGGTGCGTACTTGCCAAAGATTGGTCCTCCACTCGACCCAGACCCGGCTGGCCATGTCCTCGGTCTCCAGCCCGGGCGTTCTGGTGGCTGCCACAAAACCGCTCAGGCGGAGCTGGTTCCAGAAATGGAAGTTGGCATCCACACCGAAGGTGCGATTGAGATCCCCGGACTGGTCCGACTGGCGGTTAATGAACAAGGCCCCCAGCTCCGACTGACTCAGGATATTCCTTTTGACACTCACCACGGAGAAGTTGTTGGCGGGATCGGAACCAAATTCCAGGGTCTGCATGTTCAGCAAGCCCAGGCTGGTTTTACCCATCCGGCCACTCAGACGGGCTCCTGCCAGGATGGGCACCGGCTGGTTGTCAGAGGAAAGACCGATACGACGGCTGAAGAAGGCAATGAAGTCGCGCGCACCCGGACTGCGCCG
>JAPUKI010000030.1 GCA_027295745.1 Acidobacteriota bacterium | reverse complement strand
ACACGGACATCATGGCTGGGACAACACCTGGCTGGAGGGTGGCCAGAACGTAGACGTTTCGCCCATTGAGGGGCAGATCAAGGACTCGACGGTTGTCGACCAGTGATGAAATCTGGGAATCCTCGGTGTCCAGGACAGTCGCCTCAGCAGTCACCGTGACAGTCTCACTGATCTCTCCAACCTCAAGCAGGAGATCGACGCTGAGAACCTCCCCCACTGTCAGCTCGACACCGGCGGTCAGGACTGTCCTGAATCCGGCCAATCCGGCCTTGATTTCATAAGTTCCCGATTGCAAGTGTGGAATTCGGTAGATCCCGGAGCCATTGGTGACAGTCGATCGTTGAACGTTAGTGGCCTCATGACGGACAGTGACCTCGACACCCGTTCTGGTGGCACCCGATACGTCCTTGACCGTACCTGTAAGGGTGCCGGTCCCCGACTGCCCTGGGACCTGTACAATGAAGATCATCCCCAGCACCCATGGGAACATTGAAAGTGCGGATTTCCACCCAGAAAAGGGCCTCTTGTAGAGCCTGGTCCTCACGGGATGAGAAATCAAGACGATCTGTGATTACCTCGTGCCCGGGAAAACCGTAAGAGTAAAATCTGCTGGCCATTATACATCGACATCCACTGGTTGACCACACTTTCTCTCTTTCTCTCCTTCCCTCTGCTCTCTCTTTGCGGATATTGCGTATATAATGACTGGTTGAGCGTTTTGGAATGTCCTTAAAAAGCAGCTATTTTGACTTTTACTTTCTCTTTCTGTCTCTCCCACTCTCTCTCTTTTTTTCGGCCGGGCTGGCAGCAGGACAGCAGCAGGGAGGTGAGGAGGCCGATGAAGACTACTATAAGAAGTGGCTGAATGAGGACGTGACTTTTATCATTACCCAAGAGGAGAGGCCAGTCTTCCAAAGCCTCTCTACAGCGAACGAGAAGGAGCACTTCATTGAGCAGTTCTGGTATCGGCGTGATCCTGATCCCAGGACGGAGTTCAACGAGTTTAAGGAGGAGCATTACAGGCGTATCGCCTTTGCCAATGAGCGGTTTCAAAGTGGAATAGCTGGCTGGAAGACCGACCGCGGTCGGATCTACATTATTCATGGGCCTCCAGATGAGATCGTCTCCTACCCTTCCGGTGGTCGCTATTTGCGTCAACCTCATGAAGGGGGCGGAGCCACTTCCACTTATCCCTTTGAATTTTGGCGTTACCGCTTTCTGGAAGGGATGGGTTCGGAGGTGGAATTGGAGTTCGTGGATTCCAGCTGGTCAGGTGAATACCATCTGGCTCTTGATCCAAACGAAAAGGATGTCTTGATTCGGGTGCCCAATGCTGGATTGACCCTGGCCGAAGAGCTGGGGATGGCCAGAAAGATGGAACGCCCTTTTTTCCAGCCTGGTATGCAGGGTAGATACCCACAGGCCTACCAAAGAGCGCAGGACAGTTCCTTTGCTCGGTATGAGAGGCTGACTCAGGCACAACGGGCTCCGGATATCAAGTACAAAGACTTACAGGAAAGGGTCAACGTGGATATCTCGTTCAATAGTTTGAACTTCCACCTTAGGCCAGACTATTTCAATCTGAATGAGCAGCAGGTTTTGGTAGCGATTACGGTAGAAGTGCAAAACCAGGAATTGACCTTTAGGGAAGAAAATGGATTTTACGTTGCTAAAATCGCAATTTACGGCATGCTGACAGCCATTACCAACCGTCTGATTGAAGAGTTTGAAGAGGAGTTGATTCTCAGTTACAAGGTTCAGGATGTCCAGGAAGGTCTTGCCTCCCGGTCCGTTTACCAAAGAATCATGACTCTGGACAAGAAAATGAGGTACAGGCTGGACCTGGTGGTGAAGGATGTGAGTAGTGGACATGTGGGGGTCGTCCGGACGGCCATTGTCCCTTCTTCTTATGGCTCACAGGAGCTCTCGGCCAGTTCTCTGATTTTGTCTGATATGATCATACCGCTCTCGAGGGTACCTGCCCGTGATGAAATGTTTATTCTGGGAGATATCAAGGTGCGACCCAGCGTCAGTCATCTTTTCTCGACGGGAAACAACCTGGGGATTTACCTGCAGTTGTACAATCTGGGCATCGATCAAGCCACCCGTACACCCTGGTTGGAAACCCGCTACCGGATTTTGCGCAATGGGCAGACCGTAATCGAATTGACAGGTGAGACTGGAGAAGGAGTTCGCATCTATTCGGAGCGAAGAGCTGCTTTGGTTAAGACGCTTCCGGTGCGCGCCCTGGAGCCGGGCGACTATGAGCTGGAGGTGGAGATACAGGATCGCATTCGAGAAGAGAGTTTGAGTCTGAACCAGAATTTCAGGCTGGTCGGTGCGCCTTGACCCGATGATTCACTATGGCGGAGAAAATTGAGATAATCGTGAATGGAAAGCAAACCAAAATTTCGACGACATGGACCATTGAGGACCTGGTTCAAGATTTGGATCTTGTAGGGAACCAGGTCGCTGTGGAATTCAACGGGCAAATCATTAGCCGAGATCGATGGCCTGAGCAGCCTTTGGGCGCAGGAGATCGAATTGAGATCGTCCATTTTGTCGGTGGAGGAGAGGAAGACAGATGTCTGACAAGCTAGTGGTTGCTGGACAGGAATTTGGCTCTCGGCTGATTGTTGGAACCGGTAAGTACGAGAGCTTTGAAGTGATGCGGCAGGCCTTGGAGAGCAGTGGAGCAGAGTTTGTCACTGTTGCCGTGAGACGAGTGAACTTGACGGATAAGAGCAAGGAATCTTTGCTGGACCATATCGATCGCAGTCGCTTTACATTGTTGCCCAATACCGCTGGTTGTTATACGGCGAAGGATGCCATTCGCTGTGCTCGATTGGGGCGGGAAGCGGGGCTCTCCAATCTGGTAAAGCTTGAGGTCATAGGAGATGAGCGCACTCTTTTCCCCGACAACGAAGCACTACTGGAGGCGACACGTGTTCTGGTCAAAGAGGACTTTTTCGTTTTTCCATACACCAATGATGATCCGGTCATCTGTAAGAAGCTCGAGGAAGCAGGTGCAGTTGCGGTGATGCCACTGGGGGCGCCCATTGGCTCAGGTTTGGGAATACAAAATCCCAACAACCTGCGAATCATTGTGGAAACCGTTTCCGTTCCTGTCATCGTGGATGCGGGTGTGGGAACAGCTTCCGATGCCACCATTACCATGGAATTAGGGGTTGACGGCGTGCTGATGAATACGGGAATTGCAGGAGCCAAGGATCCACCGAAAATGGCGAAGGCGATGAAACTTGCCGTCGAGTCGGGGCGTTTGGCGTATCTGGCAGGACGAATTCCGAAAAAGCTCTACGCCACGGCCAGCAGTCCGCTGGAGGGAATCCTGAGCTAGAGTGTCTCGTCCCATGTATACCCAGATATTTATGGCGAGACACTAGAGCCCTGCGCATGGAGGAGAGGAAGCCTGAACAGGGTGTGAAAACTGTTCGTGTTCAACTGGGGAAAAGAAGTTACGATGTTCTGATCGGAGAAGGTCTTCTTGATCAGTGTCACCAAACTTTTGAGCAGTACGGAATTCAGAAGCGGATTTTTCTCATTTCCAACCCAACTGTCTTCCAACTCTTCGGAAAAAATCTCCTTCAAAGACTTTCAGAGAACGGTTTTCAAGTCACCGAGATCTTCATTCCAGACGGTGAAACGCACAAGAATCTACGGACAGTTGAAAAGATCTATGCTGAGTTGATTGCTCACAGAGCCGATCGCTCGTCCACACTGGTTGCACTGGGTGGAGGCGTGACCGGAGACATTGTGGGGTTTGTGGCAGCCACCTTCATGAGAGGCGTCCCTTACATTCAAATTCCGACAACCCTGCTCTCCCAGGTCGATAGCTCAGTGGGCGGCAAAACAGGTGTCAATCATCGACTGGGAAAGAACCTGATCGGGGCGTTCTATCAACCCCGCCTGGTGTGCATAGATACCAACACCCTGGCCAGCCTTCCCCCAAGAGAGTTTCAATCGGGACTGTATGAGGTCGTGAAATATGGTCTCATCTGTGATTCGGAATTCTTTAGCTTCTTCGAGCATCACCTGGAAGATATTCAGGAGAAAGCCACAGATGTTCTGGAGAAAATTATCAGTCGCTGTTGTGAAATCAAGGCTGAGATTACCTCAAGTGACGAGAGAGAGGGGAACTTGCGGAGAATTCTCAACTTTGGACACACCTTTGGCCATGCCCTGGAGGCCGCCACGGGTTTCCAGGGACTGACTCACGGTGAGGCGATCGCTTGGGGAATGCTGGCAGAGACGCGTCTTTCGTTGATAGAAGATCACCTGGATGAGCCCAGCAGCGAAAGGATTATGCGCTGTATCCGCCGCGTTGGGGATCTTCCCCCGATGGATTTCGTTCCCATCAAAAGCATTTTGGAGGCCATGAAGCGCGACAAGAAACGCCAAGATGGCCAAGTCGTCTGTGTCCTGCTTGAAGGGATTGGAAAGGGATTTGTCAGCCGGGAGCTTGCAGAAAGTACTCTCATCCAGGCCTGGGAACAGACGAAATGCCCTGTTCCGCGGACATGAGTGGGTGTGCGGATGGGGTGAGCAAAGAGTCACGCCAAATCAAGCGCATGTTTGCGTCGATTGCACATCGCTATGATTTGCTGAATCGATTGCTCTCCTTCTCTCTCGATCGGCGATGGCGGCGGTTGGTCGTGCAGAGGTTATTACCTTCCTTGCCCAGCAAGGCGGTGGTATTGGATTTATGTACCGGCACTGGAGACCTGGCGCTGGAACTGTCCCACAAGGCGCGAGTGATAGGATGCGATTTTTGTCATCCTATGCTGATTGTCGGCAAGGAGAAAATTAAGAACAGTGAGTTGGCCGCCCGTGTACGGTTTGTGGAAGGGGATGCTTTGCAACTACCTTTTCCGCCCCGTTCTTTTGATGCGGTCACGATTGCCTTCGGACTGAGGAATCTGGAAGATTACACCAGCGGTTTGCGCGAAATGTTCCGTGTTCTTCGGCCGGGTGGAATGTTAGTGATATTGGAGTTCTCTCAGCCGCAGATTCCAGTATTCAAGCAGTTCTATCTCTTCTATCTCACCTGGATATTGCCAAAAGTTGGACAATGTCTTTCGGGCAAGGTGGGACCCTATGCGTATCTTCCCCAATCGGTCAAAGAGTTCCCTGATTCCGAGACCCTGGAGAGATTAATCCAGCAGATTGGCTTTACTGGCGGGGAATACAGTCTTCTCACCGGCGGGATCGTTTCCCTGCACTTGGCCCAGAAACCGGCTATTATTCCGGTAAAGTGAAGATGGAAGTGTCTTTGGGGAGTTCACCCACTAAGCCTTGAACGGTTTCAGCGGATACGCCGTCTGCTTTTGCCTCGCTTCGAAGTGTATCCACCGCCGACCTGGAATCCCGAACAGCTTGTGAGTTTCTCTCAATCTCCTGCTGGGTTTGCAGCAACTGCTGCTGGATCCTGGCTTGAGTCACACCGTTGTCTTGGCGCAGATAGGAGTTTCGCAGCTCATTCATCTTGAGCTGAAGGACGAGATCGCGATTGACAGCGTTTTTCAGGTTTAGCCGAGCTTCACCAAATCTTGACTCCCAGACCGCTGGGTCTGTTTCCGTGCTAGCAGGATTTTCCTCGGCTCCGGAGCTGGCTTCGGCCTCTTCCCTGCCCTCGGAAACCTCGCTCTCAGGCTCTACGCTGCTACTGACAAGACCTCTCGCCTTTCTCAAATCGGAGTTGGTCAGGATGGGAATTGCCTTCATCTGCGCACGTCGCTCCCGCTCGCTGCGTGCCAGCTCGGCCAGAGAAAGCTCCTTCGACTCTTCGCTCCCCTGTGCCATGCTCCAGGCAGGGACAAGGAGAAGCACCAGCAGAAGTAACACAATCATGCCTAAAGTATACCCTATTTCACTGTCTCCGGGAACAAAACTCGCCAGCCTAGCTGGGTGGGAGGAAGAAGTGTCAAGGCTTTCCGGATGGCAGCTCCGTCATAGCGAATGGCAGAGGAACCGGAAACATGCAGGGAAAGTTGCGGTGTTTTCAGATTGTCGCCTGTTGAGTCGTGATTGGACATCCACACGCCTCCGATCACTTCAGCCCGGTCCCTCAGAGTCAGTCTTCCCCCTCCCAAGTGCAGTAACAGACCTTGGATCTGAGCTCGATCGCGAAGAACGAGATCCTTTCGGGCGATGAGGATCCCGGAAAAGGGACTATCCAAGATTCCCCCATCGGGCAAAAAGGCGATCCCCTGCATCAGCTGGTCTGTAAATTTCGGCAGCTGAGTCAGGAAATGATTCCAAAACTCAGAATTGAACAGGCCGCGGTAAATTTGTTCGGTCAGGTAAAGCGGGCTGGCATCTCGAATGGAAGGAGTGACTCCTTGACCCCGAATGGATTGCTGTTGTGACAAAGAAAGGGAACCCATGAGGTCTTGTAAGAGAGAGGATGGGGAGGGAGAAACGAGAGATATGGCAAATTCTTGTCCTCCCTCGACGATGAAGCTCTCCCCCTCCCATTGGAAGGCTCCCGAATCGCCGAAGAGTGTGAGGGGGCTGGGTAGAGAAAATGCCCGTTCCTGTCGAAGGCGGGCCTCAAGTAAGGCTACGCTGTTCTTTACAGTGGGGAAAAAGGGGTCCTGTACCTGACTGGGAACAATGCCCAAGCTTCTCACCAGTACGATGTGGTCTTCATCGTGCTCGGGGTCTTCTTCAGGATTATTAGAGAATTTCAAAAAAAAGTGCCCCCTCCCTTCGGCAGGATAACCCTTTGGGAGCAACGGTTGGCCCTGGTAACTGGGCAGACCATCATCATCAGGAGGCACCCAGGTGGATGGGTCAACACGCAGGGACTCGGCGAATGGCATGGGACTGCGCCATTCGGGAGAGTGACCTCCGGAGTGGGTCCCATCGACCCCAGCGAAAAGGGAATCGAGCTCAAGATGCGGGAGTAAAGTCCGAGCGAACTCGATTCCATTTTCTGCCAGGACCAGACTGTAGAGTTGGGATTCCACGTTGGCGGCCAGCCTCCATTGGGTTCTGATCCTCAGGTGTAGACATAGTGAAAAGGTGATCATCAGCAGGACAAGCATCATGGCTGTCAGAAGATTAAAGCCGCGAGCTGATAGCGTCACTAGAGATTCTCCAGGAAAAGATTGGCCCGGTAGTTGCGGAGGAAAAACAGGAAGCGAGTGGACTGAGGCAAATTCTCCTGGGTGGCAAGGAGGGGACGATCGGTGGCTGAACTGAGGAGGATGGAAATGAGCGGTAGATCTCTTAGATCGACCTGGAAGTCAGTAATATTTTTCATCACGGGTTGAAAGGAGCCGGTGCCACTTTTCACCTGTAAATTGAACCTTGAGGATCGAATCACCAGCGCTTCAAAA
Organism: Acidobacteriota bacterium; assembly: GCA_027295745.1. Taxonomy (GTDB): domain Bacteria; phylum Acidobacteriota; class UBA6911; order RPQK01; family JADFOI01; genus JADFOI01. The sequence goes on along the minus strand of JAPUKI010000030.1, from coordinate 2,053 downwards.
CTGCTGGAGAGTTGCGAGTCAGGGAACCCACCGGGGCCGTGGATGTCACTGTTGAGCTCGAGATAGTCGGCCTGAACCGTCACACCTGACCAGGCGGAGTCCCACCGATTATTCCCTGTTGGTGTGATCCAGCGGGAAAAGAGCAGGGGGGCCAGCCACAGGTTTGCATCTCGCTCCAAGAGGAGATTGAGGTTCGAAGACCAGATTTGAAATTGTCCAAAGATCGCAAAGAAGCCCGCAAATACAATGATGGAGATGGCTGATGCAATCATTGTTTCCAGGAGGCTGTAGCCCGCATTTCTCACACCAGAGAGTTCGGGCCTGGCCCCTTCACTTTTCTGCACTCAACACCTCCCAGCCGAACTGCTCCCCCAACCTTGGATCCTTATAGATAGTGCGATAGAGAGGACGGGAGTCAGGGATGATTTGGATGGGCTCTCCGTGAGTGGAAGAAGTTGCTCGAGACTGTTCGATCTGATTCCAGAGCTCTACAATCGCCTTCCATCGGGTCTGAGCCAGAGTATAATGACGGAATACCAGATCTAAGCCCTGCAGCAAGGCCATGGCGGCGACTATGAGAATGAAAATGGACACCATGACTTCTATCAGGGTAAAGCCATTTCTGGTGATTAGTGCTCCCTTTGCCATCGCACCCTCCCGCTGAGGGAAACAATCACGCGGATCTGACCGCGGCTGTTTTCCAGTATGAATGTTCCCGCCGGAGACGCGTATGATCGAGAGTAGAAAGTGGGTGGCTTTCCGGGTACTTTGGAGAACTCCACTCCAGAGGGAAGATCTTGCCAAACTTGTGGTTCGGCATCTTTCATCGCGACTCCGAATTTTCTCCGGTTTGAATGAACCCGTATCTGGATGGCAAGGTTTTTGGCGACAGCCTGAACTCGTGCTGCGGTCACAGCGGAGAGGAAAGCTTCTCCGGCCAGATGAAGCTTGTGTTGCTCGGCTATGCCTTGAAACATGAATAGTCCCCAGGTGGAGACAGAGCCGATGAACCCACACACCAGAAGCATCTCCAAGAGACTATTACCTCGAGTTTTGTCCATACTCATCACCGCCTCTTGCTATAACGCCCGGGCAGGAAAATCTGCGAGACAAAGTGATGGGAAGACAGAAGACAGAATCCAGAAGAAGGAATATTCCTGAAATCTGGAACCTAAAACCAGAGAACGCATGCGGAGCGCGCTGTCTTTCGACTTCTGGATTCTGGATTCTGGATTCTGTCTTCTTTCTTCTGAATTAGTGATTTACTTTTGGAGGTGGACCTGTTAAAAAGAGTGACGGGCCTGCTGCCGGACACAGCCAACAGGCCCTGACCATCTACCACCAAACAGGGTGAAAGGTAAGTAATGGCTAAACGAAGTGTACTAGAGAAGTCTGTCGTCAATTGCTCACTGTCGGTCGTTTATTGGACAGACTAGGGTCTTACCTTCTTTTCGGGGAGAGGCTACCGCTGGAAGCGGAATGGAAGAAGGAAGAAAGCGCCAAAGCAGACCAAAGCGCTAAGATTTTTGTTGCGCCTGCCCCACCTGGAGGCTTACTATCATAAAAATCAGTCGGAAGTTTCCCATTAAAAGGGGGGAGGAAAAACCCATGTTAGTAAAACGACTTTTTCTGATGTTGGTGGTGGTGGCTATTGTAGGAATCAGTGGCTGCCAACAAGGAGGTCCTCCAGCTGGGTTTGGTGGGCTCCGTGTTGGTGTGCCGGAACGGGATGGGCTTCATGAGTCTATGACCATAATGGTTACCGTCAGTGGGCCACCGGATAGCGAGGTCTCACTGACAGTGGAACCGGAAGAGTGTGGTACTGTTGGCGCTTCTTCGCTAACCGTAACTGAGTTCGGTACTGTCACTACAGTGTTCACGGCCGGTGCAGTGGAGGAAAACTGCGAGGCTACTGTCACAGGAGTGTCCGGAAGTGACAGTTCCAGCCGTACTATCTTGGTCCATCCTCCCAAAGCACATGCTCAGGTCAGCCCGTGGAGTGGTGCAGACACAGCCCCGAGTGTAACGATTTCCCCAAAAGTTTCAGGGGACG
>JAPUKI010000003.1 GCA_027295745.1 Acidobacteriota bacterium | reverse complement strand
CCGCAAATTGTAGTAGATTGAAAGACGAAACCCCCTATGGCTTACGATGAAGGACTGGCACAGCGCATTCGTGAGAGCCTCCGCGATCAACCCGATCTGTCGGAAATACAAATGTTCGGAGGAATCGGGTTCATGGCCCAGGGAAACATGGTCTGCGGGGTGTTGAACGATTCCCTGATCGTTCGCGTCGGGCCCGAACGCTATCCGGAGGCACTCGCCCAACCCCATACCCGGGACTTCGACTTTACGGGTCGGCCCATGGCGGGCTGGGTCACGGTCGGCCTGGGAGGTTATGAGGCAGACGCCAGCTTGGAAGAATGGGTCAAGCTGGGCATTACCTATGCCCTGTCGCTTCCACCAAAATAGAAGACAGCCCAGGGAGCAGATAGGGTGCCCTTCACATCGCAAAAGTCATTCTGGCTGGCATAGCACGCCTCATCAAAGATTGGATTGACTCACTGGCTCCCAGTCTTGGGCTTCCACTCACGGGCCAGTCGCTGGGCTTCGGCTAATTGTTCAGAGGTCATCTTCTTGGCTGTCGCATCTCGGTTCTTGGCCCAAATATTTCTCTCCTGATCAAGTTCACTGTTTGCAACAGCAAGGTTGTACCACATGTGGGCTTGGATATAGTCTTGAGGCAAACCCAGTCCCGCGCGATACATGGCACCAAGGGAGCCCTGAGCACTTGATTTCCCTTGTACGGCCGATGCCCGATACCACCGGAAGGCCTCCTTGTAGTCCAGGGGAATAGCCTCCCCCAGAAAATACATGAAACCAAGGTTGAACTGTGCATCTGCATCCCCCTGCTCCGCTTTCGACATCAAATCGGCAATGCTGCCCGATACCTCACCGGTAGCCCCAGTAATCGGTGGTGGTTCATTCTGTGGGAAAACAGGCAGAACGAGGAGTCCCAAGATCAAGGGCAGAGTCATTCTGGTTGGCATAAGACACATCCTATTGAGAGATTGAAAGCATTGCTTTTACAAAATCATAAACCTGTCTCACTCCAAAGGCTAGGAGGTTCCCCTCTATAGCAAAGCCCCCCTTGAGCCGTTTTTGCCTCCCTTTTCGCATATAGAAAGTGGAGGAATACAATGAATCAAGAATTGATTAGAGATGAACTTCATAGGACACTCGGACGGGTCATAGAACAGGCTGAAGAAGAGACTTTAACGTTTATGATCAAGGAATGCGAAATGGCTTTAACCGAACTCGTTTTGGCTAAAGGTGAAAAGCAAGGCCCTGAAGTTCGCCGCAAACTGTTTGAGGTTAAAAAGGTGTCTCACTCATCTTTTGACTGACCGGCTCCACGACGACCCTCGATTCCAGAACTTGCTGCTACGGATGAATCCTGAGCCGTGATTTCAGCAACACCCGACCTCTCCATCAGGGTGCGTATAGGGTACGGAAAATGCGGTTATTTTCCGCGTCTCGCCGCGTCTCCCCCCCGACCTCCCGGTTGTCGTGATTCCCTACTCCTCGGAAAGGATCGGTAAGGTAGAGACTTCGGGAGGCTCCGGAATCGATTTCAGGTATTCGTGAATCCGTTTTAACTGCTCGTCGCTGATCACCTTGGGTGAGTAGGCAGGCATCACATTGGGAGGCTTCCGGACCAACCGGGTGAAGGCCTCCAGAGACAAAGGCTTCGGCGCAATGCGAGGGCCGGCCCTACCACCATGCCCTTGATAGCCATGACACTGAAAGCATCCCATCTCGACAAAGTCCTTCTTTCCACGATCGGTGGGCTGGTCCTCTTGTGTGGCTGCGGTCCCGAGGCGGATGCCGGCTACCAGAGTGAGCACAGCCACGGCAATCGGAATGTGACGATTCTTGATCTGCATAGCTGTCCTCCTTATCGGGGTTGGCAGACAACATCGACCAGGGCCGGCTCGCCCTGCTTTACAACATCGACAGCTCGCTTGAGAGCAGGTGCCAGATCCGCCGGATCCTCGATGGGACCTGTCGACCACACCCCAAGGCTCTTGGCCAGTCCGGCGTATTGGATAAAGGGATCCTCGAAGGTATTGCCAACTTTGGCCCCGCCGTCGGCACCACGCTGGCGCCGTGTGGCAATACGCTGCAGGTGCATCACCTCCTGGTGATAGGCCCGATTGTTGTGCATCACCGAAAGAAGAGGAATACCGTGATGCGCCGCTGTCCACAGTGCTCCCGGCGCATAATTGAGATCGCCGTCTGCCTGGAAGCTGACCGTGAAGCGGCCATGCTCGCGGTTAGCCAGCGCAGCACCCACCGAAGCCGGCAACCCATAGCCCACCCCGGCACCGCCCGAGCCCCCAATATAATGATAATGGCGATTCATCGGCCACAGGCGTCGCGGCCAGCGGCTCAGGGTCTGAGAAACCAGAGACCAGTCTTCATCCTTAATCTGCCGCCAGACCTCCATAGTGAGCCTGGCCGTACTGACGGGACTGGAGTTCCAGCCGTAGGTGGCTTGTTTTCGCCACTGGGCCTGCATGTTGACATAGGCCCCACGCAGTTCCCTCTCACGATCAGCAATCTGGGAGCGACGTCCGGCTGACATGGCACGGCGCACTTCCTCGGTCAAACTGGGCAGGGTTGCCTGGGCATCACCGCCGATGGAAAGATCAACCGGCTGGAAGCGCTGAAAATATTGATAGTTGGACTTGATAAACAGGTCATTGACTCCAAGACTGATGATCTTGGCATCAGAACGCGTGCGGCTCGCTGTTTCTTTGTGCACCAGATCGCGCATGGTGTTGACGGTACCCCAGAAGTCGTACAACTCCATTCCCAGGATCACATCGGCCTCGCGCAGCAGTTGGCCGCTGCGCCCCGCCTGAGAAAGATAGTGATCGTTGGGGAAATTCATGCGGCCGCCTCGGTCCACAACCGGGGCCTGGAGCGCTTCGGCCAGCTCCACCAGACGGCTTATTCCCTCCGGTGTACGTGCCATCCTGTCGACCAGAATCACGGGACGCTCCGCGTCCACCAGCATCCGAGCAGCCTCGCGGAGGGCACCGATCTCGCCCTGGGGCGGCCTAGTCGGTGCTAACTTGGGAATGGAGGGCACCACATCGCCCAACTCTTTTTCCTGCAGATGTCCATCGAGAATGATTACTACCGGTCCCATGGGCGGAGTCATTGCGATCTTGTAAGCACGCAACGTCGACTCCATGAAGTGGGTCACTGAGGCGGGCGCATCGTCCCATTTGATGAAGTCGCGCACCAGTTTGGCGGCGTCCTGGGCCGCATGGGACCATTCCGCTCCAGGCCTGCGATCGGCAGCATCGAAGTGATTTCCTCCGAAGATAATCAGAGGTGCGCGGTCGCAATAGGCGTTGTAGATAGCCATGGCCGCGTGCTGGAGGCCAACCGTGCTGTGACATGCCATGGCCATGGGCTTATAGGCAAGCTTGGCATAGCCATGGGCCATGGCAACGGAGGATTCCTCATGAAGGCAGGTCAGCCACTCAGGCTTGGTGTTGCCACCATAATTCACAAGGGACTCTTGAAATCCCCGGTGGCTGGAGCCCGGATTGGAGGCCAAATAATCAATGCCGAGGCTTTTGATCACATCGGTCATGAAATCCGAAGCGGCGTGGCGAACAAAGTAATGGGAAACATCGGCTTCTGAATAGCCGGGGACGTCCGATTCCATCGCTTCCACGTAGCTCGTGGGCGGCAGGGCGGACACTGCGGCTCTCGTCTGGGGCTCGGCCTGAGCGGCCTGCGCTACCGATTTCGAGGCAAGTCCCGACAGCGTGCCAGCGGCTGCGACTCCTTTGAGAAAATCACGTCTGCTCTTCATGTCAAAGTCTCCTTGGTGTTGATACTTGATGGAGGCATCATAGCCAGTGGCCTTACTGTACTCCCTCGGTCAGGTTTCCTCAACTCTTTTTGGCGTCGTCGGTATGACGGTGAGAGGTCCTATGCTTCTTCGGCGTGAAAAGACTTAGGCGGGCTAGTAGACCACACCCTCGGGAGTGAAGGCCATGAAGGACACGGAGTCCGAATCGCCTAGGAAGTAAATGAACAGGGTTCCTTCTTGCGGATAGATGTAGAGCCAGCTTTCCAGGGAGACTCCCATCTCCACTTGGTCCCACCATGCCTCCTGGGGTCCCCAGATGGATTCGGTTTGTTTCACGAAGGTGGTTCTGACATCAGCAGGTCCCAGCAAATTGCGGACCTGGATCTTTTTCATGCCGACTTCGATCCCGTTGCCGGCCTTCTCCGGGATCTGACAAGCAGGCAGGAGGAGCGTCAAGACGAAACAGACTCCGATCTGAAGAGCAACTCGCACAATACTTTGAATTGTGGTTTTTAATGGTCACGAGGTCGGTGACGACAGTCACCGAGGCCCCGGGAGGCTTCTGAGATGAGCCCCAACAAATCCGACTCAGCGTGCCTTGGAGAGTCGCTGTTGAACCCGTGATAGCGCCACCTGACTGGCGTACTGTGATTTGGTGAGAACATTGAGTCCACACCATCGAGCGATGAAGAAAGAACTGACCGGCTGGGTGACCAGGCGAACACGTCCTTGTTTTATGGCCTGGAGTACCGAATCTGTGTTCTGCTCAGCGTAGACCAGACTATAGGTCCACCCCAGCTGAAAGAGCCAGTGGAGATCGGTGTTCCCGACTACCGGCAAGTCCAACTGTCCTGCCAGTTTTTTTGCCCGCTCATTAAAATTGAGCCAGGAAAGATAAAACTGGCTGTATTCGATGGCATCAAACAATCCATTCCAACGGGTGACCCGTTTTCTCAAAGCAGTGGGAATTGGAAAAAAGGGATGAGGAGCGATGACCAGTTGGTTCGGTCCCTTCTGTTGAGCAACGATCTCAGGGTTGTCCCAGGAATCGTCATAGTCTAGAAAGTTATAGAGAAGCACATGCTTCCCCTCCAGAGTGGCTTCCACCCCGGGTATCAACAGGATTCCCCGCTCCCTGGCGTATTCCTCCAGAGAAAAAGAAAACAAGAGCTGGTTGTGATTGGTAATCGACAGTACTTGAAATCCTTGCTCCTCCGCCTTGTCGATCAACTGTTGGGCAGAATGAACAACGATGCACTCGCCATCCTTCGGGTCATCAATCGTGTGTGAGTGAAGTTCTGTCTTGAGCCAACTTTTCATGCCAACATCCGCGCCCCTATCATAACCGTCAATCACAGCCTATTTAGTGACCACGGCCACAACTTCAGTGTACAAGAACATAGGGACGCCCCGCACGTCAACCGGGTCTTGGGAAAACGTGGGAACGTCCCACAGGTGCACTAGGCTTGGGTCAGCTGCTCAGGTGGTTTCAGAACCTGATCACGATCACACCACCGAAGTGTACGCCTATTCTGCCGCGATGGTGGCTGCCTCGACGGCTATGTCCATAGCGATCATGACCATGATGATCATAGTAGTAATCATCATGGTAACCGTGCCGACGGCGCCTATAGGTGGTGTGGTGGCTGCGGCCTCGATGGTAGCCTCGATCGTAGTCTCGATCGTGGCCTCGATCATACCCTCGACGTCCATAGGTCGCCCGGCTTGGCGGGTAACGGTCATGGTCGCGTTCTGAGTATTGTCGACTCCGTCCTCGATCAGCGTGTTCGGCCGCCACAAAACTGGGCATCAGCAAGGCTACGGCCAGGATAGGAATGAACTTGAAAACCTTCATAAGAGCCCCCTCTCTGTTGGTTAGAAGTATTACTTTCTAAGAGGGA
>JAPUKI010000299.1 GCA_027295745.1 Acidobacteriota bacterium | reverse complement strand
AGGGGTTAAAGCGGCGACAGTGAATCGGGACGTGACCGTTTTGAGGCATATGTTCGAATTTGCAGTTGATGAAGGCGCTCTTAAGCAAAATCCGATTGCACGCATCAAAAAGCTCAAGGAATACCGAGAGGAGCGACCCCGCATCAACGAGAAGGAGCTGCAACGCATTCTGAAGCATTTACCTTTCCCTGTGAAACAGATCGTTCTGTTCATCTCCGAAACCGGTTGCCGTCCGAGTGAAGCTCTGGCATTGAAGCGAGAGCATGTTAATCTGAAAAATAAGACAGCGATCTTCAATATCCGCAAAGCTGGAGACAATGCTCTAATTGCACTCACCAGTCGCGCAGTGGCTGCTATTCAGCAAGTGCCTGAACTTCCAGGATGCTCTTTTGTGTTCTGGAATCCCAAAACGGAAACTCGCTACCAAAGGATTAATGAAACGTTCAGCCGGGCGAGAAAGAAGGCAGGACTGGAACACATCCAGCTTAAGGATTTTCGGCGGGAGTTAGGCATCGTACTTGCTGAGAGTGGACAGCCATTGCACGTTGCAAAGACACAATTAGGGCACTCCTCAATTCGCACCACGGAGCAGTTTTATGCCCACTACGCTCCTGAGTTCGCCATCAACCGAGCCAGGGACGTGATGGAGACACGTGGGAGGCAAACGGGAGGCCAAGACCCCTATCCAAGCCCTTCACCAAACCCCTCCAAAGATACAGCCTCTAACCTAGTGGATTTTCAAGCGTTTAGAGAGGCAAATGGAGGCGGCGGGCGGATTCGAACCGCCGAATAAAGGTTTTGCAGACCTCTCCCTTAGACCACTTGGGTACACCGCCTGAAAGACCCCGCCTGACAGTATGAATCCATTATAGCGAAAGCGAGAAATGAATCGCAAACACAGCTGACCATGCGTTCCTACTCTGGCAGGCCCGCCTCCATGAGCATTTGCCGGCGGCGCTCCCTGAACTCAGAGGTCGGTTTCCAGGTTGGATATCGGTCCTGATTGGCCAGCCGATAGCCCACCTGGAAGAGAAGCTTCAAGTCCTGGACCAACCCACTCAAGTCCCAGGCCGGATCGTACTGGTCTGATGGTTTGTGGTAGTGGTGACGAGTGTACTCCTCTCGAGCTTTCAAACCCCAACCTTGGGGTTTGTCAAGGTAGTCGATACCGGGGTTCAGGGAAAGTGCAGGCACACCCTGTTTGGCGAAACTGAAGTGATCGGAGCGATAAAAAAGGCCTTTTTCCGGTTCCGGATCGGGTCGCATAACCCTGCCCTGTTCGCTGCAGACTGCTTCAATCAGATCTTCCAGCGTGGAGTTTCCCAGACCAGTGATGGTGACGTCTCTGGTCGGGCCCAGCACATTCATCCCGTCCATATTCAGGGCTGCCACTGTGTTCACTACCGGATAGAGTGGGTTCTCACTGTAGTAGGTGGAACCCAGGAGTCCCTGTTCTTCTGCTGTCACGGCGAGAAAGAGCAGGGACCGGCGGGGAGGCGTTTGCAATTGAGTGAATCCCTTTGCCATCTCCAGTAACCCGGCTGTGCCACTGGCGTTATCCACGGCTCCGTGGTAAATCTGGTCCCCTTTAGGAGTTGTTTTCTTGCCCAGGTGATCCCAGTGGGCCATATAGATGACGTATTGCTCCTTGAAGTCGGGGTTGCTTCCTTCCAGTTTGGCGATGACATTTTGTGAGTCGACCCGCCGAAATGTCTTTTCGATGGTCAGGGAGGCCTCAAGACCCAGTGGTACGGGTTTGAAATCCCGACGGAGAGCGGCTTTTTTCAATGTTTTCAGGTCATGCCCTGCCAGTTGAAACAATGAACGGGCACTCTCATCGGTTAACCAGCCTTCCAGGGCGCAGTGTGACAGCTCCCTCTCCGCTGTCACCAGATCGAACAGTTCTCCGCTCCAGCTGTCCTTCACGACACCCCAGGGATAACCGGCAGGCCCTGGCTCATGGATAATGAAGCAGGCTCTGGCGCCTTTTTCCGCAGCCATTTCCAACTTGTAGGTCCAGCGACCGTAATAGGTCATGGCCTTTCCGTTGAAAATCTTCTCATCCAGCTTGGAAGGGTCAGCTGGATCGGGTACCGGTGGATCACTCACCAGCACGATCAGTGTCTTGTCCTTCACATCCACGTCTTTGTAGTCATCCCAGTCCCACTCGGGTGCCACCACGCCATAGCCGGCAAAGAGGACATCGGAACCCTGGATGGATGTTTCTTGACCTGCCTGTTTGCTCCAGGCCACGAACTCGTGGCCAGACTGATACGATATCTTTCCTGCCCCTGTCCTAAAGAAAAGCTCCAGGTCGGAGGCTGCCGTGATCCCGATAAGCGGGACCTTCTGGAGATAGCTTCCGGCCGGGTCAGCGGGTTGCAATCCCAGCATTTTAAATTGTTGGATCAGATAATCGACGGTCAGTTCCTCCCCTGTGGATCCGGGGAACCGGCCCTCAAACGCATCCGAGGCCAGTCGCTGAATGTGCTGTGCGAGAGTCTTCTCGCTCATGCTCATCAACCCGCTTTCCGGTGGACTCGGTTGATTGATCTTCATTCATCGAGGCGCTTTTGAAAGCGAAGGACACTGAGGCCGACCAGAGCAGTGCCTAACAGGAGTAAGGCCATGATCTGAGGCCAAAGGACATCCAGCCCGATGCCCTTGAGAAAGATGCCACGCACAATCTCCATGAAGTAGCGCACCGGATTCAGGTAAGTCAGGTACTGAACTGCCAGTGGCATATTGCGGATGGGAAAGGCAAAGCCGCTGAGCATGAAGGCGGGCATGAAAAAGAAAAATGATGCCATCATGGCCTGCTGTTGAGTTGTGGAAACAGTGGAGATCAAGAGACCAGCACCTAAGGAGCTCAACAAGAATGCGGCTGCACATCCCAGGAGCAGCACAAAGCTTCCTTGAAAGGGGATTTTAAAGATCAACAAGGCTGCACTTGTCACCAGGATAACCTCCAGGAGTCCAATGGCAGCAAAAGGAAGCGTCTTGCCCAGCATCAACTCAATGGGGCGAATGGGCGTGACCATGAGCTGTTCCATGGTTCCAATTTCCTTTTCGCGAACGATAGCCATAGCCGTGAGCATCAACGTCACCAGGGCGATGATGTTCACAATCACACCCGGGACGTAGTAATTCTGACTTCGCAAATCAACGTTAAACCAGATCCGACTCTGGACCGATATGAGAGGAACCTTCAGGCTGGCCGGACTGGGGCCAGATGCCATGGACTGGACTTTTGGTTGCTCTCCCTGGATGCGTGCAGCATAGCGGGCCACAACTTGGGTGGCTGAATTGGAGACGATGGAGGCGCTGTTGGAATTTGTGCCGTCAACCAGAATCTGGACATGCGCCCTTTTTCCCCGGCGGATATCCCGACCGAAGCCCGGGAAGACCCGAATAACTGCCTGGACCTGTGCACGGTCCAGCAGCTCCTGAACCTCGTCCTCCCCTCTCGGGATTTGGGTCACTCGGAAGTGGCGTGATCCCTCGAACTCAGACAGCAGCTCCCGGCTCTCAGGAGTACGGTCCTGATCCATCCAGGCGATCGGACTGTTCTCCACGTCCAGGTTCACCGCGTAACCGAAGATGATCAGCTGGATGA
>JAPUKI010000298.1 GCA_027295745.1 Acidobacteriota bacterium | reverse complement strand
GGATGGAAGACGTTTGGCCAGCATGGTCTTGCCAGTGTTTTCGGGAAGGATGTGCGTGGAACGGCAGCCGCTCTCCCCTTGTGAGTCTAGGCTATATTGAAATTCAAGATGAAAGGGCATTCGCTTGCATGTCATAGCCGGGCATACTGAGTAGTGTCTCCCCTTAACTGTCATCTTCTACACCTGCCGTCTTTGAGTTCAAGATTGAAGTCAGCCCGGCTCAGAATCGGTTCCCTTCGTCCCAGCTAGTAGGAACAATCAAAGCCAATACCCGCCCCGCCGCCCTGAAACCAAGTGAACCCACAATAACTACATCGTAGACTTTATCCCCTGCTTGCTTCCTATCGAGAATGTGCCGGGGAATTCCAAAAACCTCGGGGTCAATTTCGTGAATTCGAGTGAAATCACCGCCTTTACAATCCTCTGCGGGACACGCGGCTGATATTCCAACTCGGCTTTTTCGTGGCATTTTCATGTCCCTTCTCCGCTACAGAAATCTTGTGAATCATTACTGCCTTTCTTCGGTAGTCGGGTCAGCACATCAAAGGCGTCCAAGTTCATGTTAGGACGATATATCGTCCCAGGGACAAGGGGAATGAATGAACGCATCGACACAAATCTCATGAGTGTCAACACCAGTTGACACAAGAAGCCACAGCAGTAGACCATTTGTTTCAGTGCGACTCCGTAGCGTTTATTCAAATTGCAAGGTTACTGCTGAAAATAAACGGCTTATCAAGTTTATCCCTAGCCCATATCCTTTTTGGCCTGAGAATTGCTTTTGTTTTCGCTGAAAAGATCGTAAGGAAATCGATCACAAGATCTAAGAGAACCGATCACAAAAAAAAAGCAACAGGCCCACCGGTCTCCTGATCAGGGCAGGGCTGGAGGATCCGTTTGGTCCTCGACAGTTCGAACTCTCTTATCTTGCAGGTCGTTTTACCTTAGGCAGCCCGGCTGCTTGGGACAGGTCACAGTCTGTACTATGGATGGGACGTACTCAATGAAATCCAAGGCTTCACAACGCAAGAGAGTGGTGTGGGGACGATCCGTGCGAATGGCTTCGTGCCTTGCAGGACTGATCACTTTAATGATGGTAGGGATGAGCACAGCCGCTCCGGTGCCTCAGGAAGCTGCGGCTCCTGCCCAAGCCGATTCTGAATTTGTCGATGCACTCTGGATCGCTCAGAGGGATCGTCTCGTGAAGATCAGTGTCTCGGATGGGTCCACCCTGTTGGAGATTCCCGATATCAAGGATGTAAGGGCTCTCGCTGTTGATGGGCGCCGAGGCCTGGTGTGGGCTTTCAGTAAAAACCGGCTGCTTGCTTTTGCCTTTAACGGTGAGCTTCGTTTCAGTGTCCCGGAGGAGGAAGACAAAGACCGCGATGACGGCGACGATGACGACGAGTACCTGGACCTGAAGGGCAACAAGGATGCGGATCTCAGCGTCAATTCCAACACGGGGACGGTGTGGCTGGCCCTGAAGCGCTTTGTCATTCAGTTTGATTCGAGCGCCGATATTGTGAACATTTTGCCTCTGCCGGAGAAGCTCGAGGCCCTGGCCGTGGACGAGTTGGCTTCTCTACTGTGGTCGGCCACACGCAGGACTCTATTCACCCACGACGAGACCGGTTCTCTGCTTCAGGTCATTGAGCTGGACCGCAGGGATCGGGTGAAGGATATCTCTGTTGATGCTGCATCGGGATACATCTGGGTGGTTGAAAAAGACCGCCTGCTGCTTCTGGATGCCGGTGGCACGCTGCGCTTTGAGCGGGAGATCAAGAAGCTCAATCTGGTGGCCAGTGATTATCAGGATGGAGCCTGGCTGGCCAGTAGGAAAACGCTGATCCGGGTCGATTCCGTCGGAGAGCCCATTTTTGAACTCAGGCCGTTCGGTAAAAAAGGGGAGAAGCTCCTGGCCCTGGCTGCTGATCCGCTGCGGGGGTCCGTCTGGGTGGCCGACAAGAAGAGACTGGCCGAGGTGAGCGCCGATGGAGAGGTGCTCCGGACTCTGGAACACATTGGCTACGGCAAAAAGAAGGGAAACTTTCGCGCTTGGGCGCTTTTTGTGGACGTGATTGCTCCCGAGATTGGCTTTACGGCACCCCACGAGGGAGTCTGGATCACCTCTGCCAGTCGATCCTTGATTAACGATAGTAGACCGACCTTGACCGTGAGCTTCACGGACATCGGATCGGGCGTGGACATCGAGACTTTGCGCCTTGAGGTGAATGGAGTGGAGCTGGCCGCCACCTGCTCTGTCCAGGAAGGAAATGCCCGCTGTGTCCCCACGGCAGACCTGCCGGAAGGTGAGATCCAGCTCTCAGCCACAGTTCGCGACTTCAACGGCAATCTCTCCGATCCGGCCCGGCTCACCTTTACCGTGGACAGCCTTTCACCCCGGCTGAGTTTCAGCTTTCCTTCAGAGGGTGCCATCCTGAACACCAACACTCCCACCCTGGAGCTCAGCTTTGGCGACACCGGCTCGGGCGTGAGTACCGGGACGCGGGCCATCCAGGCCAACGGCACGCCGCTGGTGATCAGTTGCACCGTTGGCGCCGGCAGCGCCAGCTGTACCCCAACCAGTGTGCTTCCCGAAGGGAACATCACTCTGACGGCGACGATTGCGGACATGGCGGGTAACGTCTCCGCGCCAGCTCAGGTGAACTTCACCGTCGATACCATGATCGACCAAAATACAGGAAACACTGGAACCTTACAGGGAGACACGACGTTTGCCGACGGGCAAATCGGTCAGGCATTCCTTTTCGATGGGGCGGGTGATTATGTGCAGATTCCTCACGATCCCAGTTTGGATGGCTTTACACAGGCCACTGTAGGGGCCTGGATCAATTTAGATGTCATAGGAGGCCGTCAGGCGATTCTTTCCAAGGTTCCAGCGGGGAATTATTTCTTGCTGGTTGATGGGGATCGACTTAGCTTTGAAAACAATCAGATTGCAACTGGTGCCTTTAAAGGTTTCACGTCCTTGGTTTCCTCCACTTGGTATCACGTGGCTGCCACATGGGATGGTTCCGAAACAAAGCTTTATGTGAATGGGGTACTGGACGGGACCGATGATGTGGACTGGGTGGGTACTGCAAATACGGCACCACTGAATATCGGACAAAGAGGCCAAGGTGACGATTTCTTCGACGGGCTCATCGATGAGGTAGAGATCTATAACCGCGCCCTCACCCCTTCTGAAATCCAGACCATTTTTGATGCAGGTAGCTCGGGCAATCGTCCGGCGCCACTTCCGGGTCTGATCAGCCGCTGGTCAGGCGAAGGGAGTGCCGCTGACTCTGCAGGGGGACAATAGCCAATGGCGCGGTAACAACGATCTAGATGTAAAAGCGGACATCGGGGGAGCAGAGCATCCACCCATATAACACGATAGGACATGAAGTCAATCTCCGTATGGTCGAGGTGCTGAAGGATTTGGATCAGCGCATTGATCCCGGAATCGTCCTGACTGTGGATTATGGCGACGACTGGGCCGAGTATAACTCCATGGATCGGACCCATGGAACTCTCCTCTGTTAACACCGCCATTAGGTGATTCCAAATCCTTACGTCAACATGGGCCGCCAGGACATCACCTCTCACGTGAATTTTGAGGTAATGGAAAAGACGGGTTCTCAGCTGGGTCGGAAGAGCGAACCCTTGAGGACTTAGCGGCGGTTTCTCTTGGATTGGGGACTGAAGCAGCGCCTTTTGGAGGAGGAAGCACAAGGGCTCCTCAACCCGGAGAGAATGGAAGAACGTCTTGGCCTCAAGACGCTCCTTGCTCCAGGAGGGATCTCCGATACGATGAAAGTTCTGGTCAAGCACGTCCGGGTGGCTTGAGGTCAGGGGTGGTTCAGTGAGGCCAGTAGCTTGGCTTCACGTTCAAATCTGGCCAGCCTTTGTGGATCTTTAGTGAACTGCTCAGGCAGCACCTTGATGGCCACTTCACGGCTCAGGTTGGTGTCCTCGGCACGGTACACCTCTCCCATGCCGCCCTGGCCGATCTTCTCAAGGACTTTGTAGTGGGAGAGTGTTTTGCCAATCATGTTAGTTAGTGGGGACGAGGCGTTTGAGTTCTTCGGTCCAGTTTAGGATGACGTTGATTTGGGTTCGTTCTGCTAGTTCTTGCTTGATCATTAAGAATCGCTGTCCATCAGGGGTAACATCGTACTGTCGTCTATTTTGGCCGGTCAGGTAGTTCCCTGTGAACAAAACCGCATGGCTCCCCGCCGTGAAGGTGGGCTCAGTCTTGATGCTTACTCCTTCAAGCGCACTGCCGTTGCGATAAAATAACTCTTGTTCCTTGGGATGCCAAACGGGTGCTACTCCACCATCACTTGAGATTTGCCACTTTCCATCATCCACGTTAGGGAAGGGCCGAACGTAGATTTCGGACTGTCCCGATTCATTTGATGAATAGGCTATAAAACGGCCACTGGGTGAGATCGCCGCCGCATTTTCAGCGAACTCGCTATCGAGAAGTGGCTGCGAGGCAAACTCGCCCTCCATCGAAAGGACATGTAGGTTGCGCGATGTTGAAGATTCGTTATGGACCAAACTCTTTCCGTCGGGGGAAAAGGAATATGCTCCCTGAGAATTTGGGCTGGTCGTAAGGCGCTGTACTGCGCCCGTGCCATCTGCCGATTTCCAAAACAAATTGTGGGGTGCTCCCTCGCGAGTCGAATCAAACACCACACGCT
>JAPUKI010000297.1 GCA_027295745.1 Acidobacteriota bacterium | reverse complement strand
TTCATCAACGTGATGCGGGCCGGACCCTCCACCGGGGTCCCAACCAAGACTGAGCAAGGGGACCTGTGGCAATGCCTGGGTGCCAGCCAGGGGGACTTCGAGCGCCTCATCGTGGCCCCGAAAGATGCCCTGGACGCCTTTAATACCATCCCCGAGCTCTTCAATCTGGTGGATAAATTTCAGTGCCCTGGCATTGTCATCTCCGATCTGCTGATCTCAGAAGGCACCTTCAGCGTTGATCCCGACAAGATTAGCCTGCGCCCAGAGATCGATCGGGGGGATTTGATTACTTCCTCCTCCCAGGACGACGGCTATATGCGCTACAAGAATACAGAAAGCGGGATCTCTCCGCGCGCCTTGCCAGGCCTGGAGGGTTATATCCACGTCGTGGCCACCGACGAGCACGACGAGGACAGTATTTTGATCAGCGACGAGTTCACCAACCCACATAAGCGCCGGAAGATGGTCGAAAAAAGAGCCCGAAAGTTCCAAGACATCAGCAAAGCGATGGCAGCGCCACAGTTGGAGGGTCCGGAGGATGCCCAGGTCACGCTCATCGGATGGGGATCCACTTATGGTGTCATCAAAGAGGCGGTGGAGCAGTTGAGCCACCAGGGGATTACCGCCAATCAGCTTGCCATCAAATGGATCGTTCCCCTTCACGCAGAGGTGGTGAGCGAGATCATCTCCCGCTCCAAGCGAACGATTATTGTCGAGAACAATTACTCCGGCCAGTTTTTCCGCTATCTGCGGAGTGAAACCGGACTCAGCGTGGACGGACACATCCGCAAGTACGATGGTGAGCCCTTTATGCCCCATCACATTGTGGAAGGTGTGCTGGAGCAGCTGTCCGGGACGACCGATCACTCCGTACCGATTCAGGAAATCATGGTCTAATGAGGTAAGAATATGACAGTTGGAGATAGCACCCGGGATGTAACCGCGGACAAGCCCAGCACTCCGTTACAGGCGAAGGATTTTAAGGGTCAAGTGGACCCCGACTGGTGTCCGGGCTGTGGCGACTTTGGAGTCCTGAAGGGCCTTCAGAAAGCCTGTGCGGAGCTGGGGCTCCTGCCCCATCAGATCCTGACCGTCAGCGGAATTGGCTGTTCCTCCAATCTTCCCGGGTACGTCAACGCCTATGGGATGCACACTCTTCATGGCCGGCCCTTGGCCGTGGCCACTGGCGCCCAAATGGCGAATCACGAGCTCACCGTTATTGCAACGGGTGGAGACGGCGATGGATACGGCATTGGTGGGAACCACTTTGTGCACACGGCGCGCCGCAACGTAGACCTGACCTATATCGTCATGAACAACCAGATTTATGGTCTGACCACGGGACAGATTTCTCCCACCAGCACCAAGGACATGAAAACCAAGAGTACGCCCTTTGGCAGCGTGGAGCTTCCCATCAATCCCATCACGGCGGCCATCATGAACGGAGCGACTTTTGTGGCTCGTGGCTACAGCGGTCAGGGCAAGCATATGGTGGAGTTGATGAAGAAGGCGATCCAGCATAAGGGGTTTGCTCTTGTTGACATCTTCAGCCCTTGTGTTACGTTCAACCATGACAACGACTATAAATTTTTCAAACCACGCATTAAGAAGCTCGAAGACGAGGGCCACGACACCAGCGATTGGAAGACCGCCTGCGAGAAAGCCATGGAGTGGGGCGATACGATCTATATTGGATTGTTCCTGCAAAAGGACCAACCGACTCTCAGCCAACTGGAACCCGTCCTGGATGAGGGCGGTCCTCTAGCCTATCGTCCTCTGGGTCTCAGCCAGGAGCAGAGTCAGCGGATCCTCAAAAGAATGATGTAGGCAGCGCGCTTCGCGCGCAGAGAAAAGACTGACAGCTGACAGTGTCCTGTCTGTTGTGAGCTTTTAGCTGTCACTTGTGTAGAATTGGGAGAGGGTTCCAAGTTCGAAGCTTCAAGAATCTCCTGACTTCTTCCTCTTGTCAGCGGTTCGCGGTCCGTGGTCTTTTGTCAGGTGTCAGTTGTCAGTTGTCAGCCTTCCAGCATCCCCTTGAAGCGCTTCGGATCTACCTTGTAACCCGGGAAGATGGCGTCTGCATTGGAACAGTCAAGGTGCCGGACCAGCACTTCCGCAAACACATCCCGAAAGTCTGTGGTGAGAGCCAGATCCCGTCCCTGATAAAGCAATTCAGGTGCAAGACCCGGCCACCGCCCGTAGACCTTTCCACCCTTGACATCTCCACCCAGGAGAAACATCACGTTGGCGTGGCCATGATCGGTACCGGCGTTCCCGTTTTCGCGAGCCGTACGTCCAAATTCTGACATGGTGAGGACCAGTACGTCTTCCATGCGATCCCCCAGATCCCGATAGAGAGCTGCCAGACCTTGTCCGAACTCTCTCAGCCGGTTGCTCAGCTGACCGTTGATTCCCCCCTCATTGATGTGGTGATCCCACCCACCGATATCCAGAAACGCCACCTCTAACCCGATGTTGGCCTTGATCAGTTGGGCGACCTGCCCGAGACTTCGGCCGAAGCGACCTTGCGGATATTCCACTCCCGCCTCAGGGCGATACTGGCCGGGGTTGGCTTTCTTGAGAAAATCAATCGCTTGGAACATTTCCTGAGCCGTGCCCGATAACAGAGAGTTGGTCTCCTGGTCGTAAAGGGTCTCGTAGGCGGTACGGATATGTTGTTGGAGCGGCCCCGTCGCTCGCAGGTCAAAAGACTCGATGCTCCCCAGTGCGATAGCCGGGGTCTCACCTTTGAGAGAGCGAGGCAGGCTCGTTCCCATGGCAACCCCTCGAAAGGAGGTGGCTGTTGGATCCGGATTGTGCTCCAGATAGCGACTCAACCATCCGTCGGAAATACTCTTAGTCCCGGGAGCGGCCGACTCCATAAAGTCTTGAGCATCGAAATGAGAGCGCGTGGAATGGGGAGAACCCGCTGCATGTACGATCGCCATTTGCCCCTCTTGGTAAATACGGTGGAGAGGCTTCAGTGAGGGATGGAGGCCGAAAAAGCCGTTCAGGTCGACCGCAGACTCCTGCCCGGAGGTGGGAGCTGGGATGGCAATGGTGGGACGACTTGCGTAGTACGCCTGCTCCCCAAAGGGCACCACGGTATTGAGACCGTCAGCTCCGCCTCGTTGAAAGACAGCGATGAGAACCTTTTTTCGCCGGGTGTCCGCGGGGACCGCTTGGACGGTGCGAAGCACGAAACTGGGCACTGTTCCCATTCCCACAAGGGCAATTCCGCCGTTCTTAAGAAGGATCCGTCGGGTAATCATCAGGGTGTCTCCTATCTCTTTTGGAATTGTGGTGAGCCCAGCATAAAAGCAGCAGCGATCACCTGCCTGGAAAAGCGAGTCTGTGGCAGACCGTCTCGCCGGTCCTGCTCTTCACCGGCCTGCCCGAGAAGGGAGCGGGTCTGCTCGAGTTGCTGGGTGTTGGGTACAGGAAGTCTGAGCTGCTGGAACAGCGGCCCGGCTGAGACAAGGTCCACCCGAATCTGAGGAATTCGATCAGCGGCGAGAACGAGGGCGAAGTTCAAGCGCTGCAACAGCGAGTTGGTATTAATCCAGGCAGAGGCCACATCCGGGTAACCAGTTGGTGCCTGGCACAGGTAGAGCGCCTCCCCCATTTCGGCCAAGACCTGCATCAGCCGACGGGCCGGTCGCATCTCAGCTGCTGTTGCGCGTAGAGAACTCACCACCAATTCAAGAGGCTTCTTGATTTTGGCCTGATAGACGTCGCGAGAGAAGAAGTAAGGATGCGTAAAAATGGTCCGCAAGACTTCTCGGATGTCTCCGCTAGTCCGCTCGAAGGTGAGACTTGCCGCATCCACCAGGTCCTCGGGAGGATCGTCGGCCACGAATCGCCGAACCAACTTTGTGGAAATAAAGCGAGCGGTGGAGGGATGGCGAGCCAGCATCTTGATAACCTGCTCACCCTCTTCAAGACCACCGGATCGAATGGTCTGCCCCAGCACCACCTTGTCGCCCTTTTCGTGCAGAAGAGGTTGGAACTGAAAGGAGCCTCCCTGTCGGGGAGCCGTAATGGTCCAGCCCGTTAAGGCCCTGGCCACCTGAATGACATCTTCCTGGCTGTATCCTCCCTCGACACCAAGAGTATGGAGCTCCATTAACTCTCGGGCATAGTTCTCATTGAGGCCCTTGGCACGTTGTAAGATTCTCAGACTTGCCCGGTCTGCCGGCTGGATGTTACTCCCTCGCCGCCTGCGAGAGCGTGGTGTCAGACGACTTCTTAAGGTGGCTACGCGTTCTTCCATGACCTGGGCAGGTGCAGAACTGATCCAGTTGTCCAGGTA
>JAPUKI010000296.1 GCA_027295745.1 Acidobacteriota bacterium | reverse complement strand
TCAGTGCTCAAGCGCACGATGCTTCCCAGTTTGCTCAACTGTCCTGCTTAGAATTTTACCCGGTCCACTAGTCGATCTGCTCAAACGGACTTACATCAAGAGTTTATCAGGATAGAGTCTTGATTTTGGGAAAACTCCTGGACTGGTCCTTAAACACTACTTTGGGTGCAATGGAATCTTGCTTGAGGCTATCTTTTCGTGTAGAGCACACCGCCCTCGCCGTTTTCGGCAATGAGATTCTGGATGTGCTCAACCAGCAGGCGCTTTCGCTCCAGCAGACCGCTGATTTCGTAGGGGCGCAGGTAGTCCTGGAGCCGCTCCTTTACAAGAGCTTCATCCAGCGTCTGTAGTTTCTCCCACAGGCTCCTCTCAACAAAGCTGATCAGCTCCGGGTTCTGCAGCTGCTTCCAGCGCCGAAAGGTGCGCCCGTGATCGATCAGCCACAGCTTCCAGTTGGAGTCAATCAGGACATTGCCCAAATTACGGTCCTCGTTATAGATAAGATTGTCGAAAAGCTGCAGCTCTTGCCATCGCATCATCCAACGCCAGAGAGGGAGGCCCTCGCCGGGCCGTTGAATTTCCGCCTCCTTCAGTTCTCTGTTGGTCCTGGTATTCTCAACCCAGATTTGCAGCGTGCCCTTGGTGCCCCGGACTCTACGCTCCACGGCGGGGGGCACCGTGTCCATGCCCAGCAACTTGGCCAGCTCATAGGCCGCACAGTCGAAAACAGTGTCATCGCGAAAGAAATATTTAGTGGTGCCGTCATTCAATTTCTTTTCGGGGCTTTCCTCATGAATGTCGCGAAAGACAGCGTTCATCTGAACTCCATCCTTCTCCAGCAATACCTTGAAGGGGTTGTTGATTCCCTCTCCGATGCGTCTTTGCGAGACGATCTCGGCCGTTCGCAGAAAGTCCTCGATTGCTTCATTGCTTTGAAAAGGCAGCGGCTGTCCGTCAGGGTCCAGCCACACGCTCGAGGTGGATGTCTGGGCCGGGCCAAGTGATACTGTTGAGAAACCAACCAGCAGCCCGATGACGCAGAGTACCATGGACTTCCGAGGAAAACGGGTAAATAACTTTGCCATTTTATCCTCCAGATTAATGCTACTCTTTTAGGAATGCAAAGGCAATTGAAAGTCTGCCATAGGGCTTCAGCGCTGCTCTCCCCTCGACCCTCAGTCCTTTTTTGGATATGATCCCGCCCAACAGGACAACCCAAAAGGGAGGTGAAACCCTGAATCGCTTGCTGCGGCTTTTCTCCGTACGCCCCCAAGAAGCACTTCCGGCGCTGCTCATGACTGTGTACTTCTTCCTGGCCATGGCTTGCGTCAGTATGGTGAAATCCCTACAGATTGCCCTCTATTTGAGCCGGGTGGGCTTTGACTGGAGACTGCCGTCGCTGTACGCAGTTCTGGTTCTACTCTCCGGTCTGATTGTCCTCCTCTACCGCTACCTGGCTCGCCAATACTCCCATTTGGGCATGGCCCTCAGTACCCTTGGTTTCTTTCTCCTCAGCCTCGTATTCTTCTGGTTCCTGGTGGGAAAGGAGCAATTCTGGGTCTACCTTACCTTTTATATCTGGGGGGGCCTCTTCAGCTTACTGGTCCCCACCCTGGGTTGGGTGATTGCTCTTGATCTTTACAGTACACGAGAGGCCAAACGTCTTTTTGCCCTGTTTGGAACAGGGGGGATTCTAGGCGGCGCCTGCGGTGGTTACTATATTGCCCTGGTCTCGGGGACGCTCAATGCCAGGTGGCTGCTCATACACGTGTTTGCAATCTTGATTATTTTGCAATGGGTACTGCGGGCAATCTATCGCTGTAAAGGCAGCCGCTTGGGGCTAAGACTCCCCACCCCCTCTGAGACCTCTTCCGCGCCGGCTACCGCCTCTTCTCTGGGTGAACTCCTGGCATCGCCCTATCTGACAAATCTGGCCGGGATTGTCCTGGTCTCTGCCTTTACCACCACCTTGATTGACTTGCAATACCAGTGGTTTTTGGAGCAGCGATACCCTGGGTCGGAGGAAGAGATCACCTGGTTTGTCGGAACACTGCTGGGGACCATGTACGTCTTCGCAGCACTGTTTCAATTGTTTGCCACCCGTTCAGTCCTGCGCAACTTCGGCGTTGGTGTTGCCTTGCTGGTACTTCCTCTGGCCCTTCTGGGCGGGTCAGCGAGCATAGTCATCCTTGCCGGCTTTGGGGCCATCGTAACTTTCAAAGGCATCGATGGATTTCTCCGCCCTTCCATCCATCGGACCGGCCTGGAGGTGCTTTATGTACCCATCTCCAGTCCTCAAACCGTCACCCTGAAGAGCTTCATTGACCTGGCCGTCTTCCGTTTCGGAGACGCTCTGGGGGCAGCTGTTTTTCTGGGAGTTTCAAGTCTGCTTGTCAGTCCGGTGATCGCCATTCAGATTACGATCCTGCTGGCGGCTCTAGTGTGGGCCTACCTGGCCTTCCAGCTGGGAAAGCAGTATGTGGAAATCCTGCGGCACAGCCTGGAGGGCAAATCAGCACGCCGCTTGCCGCCCTCCCTCTTGTTGGAAGGGGCCGGGGCTCAGAATGCTTTATTGGCGGCACTGCAGAGCCTTAACCCCAACAAGGTTCACTTCGCCCTGGAACAACTCGCGGCTGTCAGTCCCAGAAGTGAAGAGGGCATCACGGAGTTCCCCGGTCATGGGGAAGAGCTTTTGCAGTCTCAGGTGCCCAGCCTTTTCCCTGTCAGTCAGGGATGGTTAGAAACAGTGGAGCCCCTGGTCAATCATGTGGATCCCCGAGTGGGTGCTGCTGCCTTTCACGTGTTCGTGCGTCAGGAGCCCACCAAGTATTTGAAGCACCTGAAGAAGAAGCTGGAGTCCCAATGGGTGCCTGATACAGTGTATTTGCACTATCTGGATCTCTATAGCGAAGACCCCGGCCGTTTCCTCAGGCCTTCCCAGCTGCTGCAGTGGAGCCGGGATGAGCGACCGGACAGGATTCCTATCCTGGCTCGGTTAATGGGGAAAATCAAAAGTCCCGCCTTCCTCCCTCTTCTCAGGCAGTGGATGAGCGGACTGCCCGGGGAACCCGCCAGAGCCGCCATTGAAACCATTGGGCTCTATGCAGAGCCGCGGCTTCTGGACGCTCTCATCAGTCTTCTGAAACCCAACTGGAGTCGCCCGGCGGCGTGTCGGGCCCTCATTCATTATGGCGATGCGGCTGTTTCACGTCTGAGGGAGCTGCTTCGAGACCCGGCAGTTGGACCTTTCATTGCACGGCAGCTTCCCTTCATTCTCACCCGCATCAATACATCATCCGCACGAGCAGGTCTTGTAACAGCCCTTTATTCAGCTGATCCCGCGGTCTCCTACAGTGCCCTCAAGGGTCTCAACAAAATCCGAGACGACCAGGATCTTTCCTATACCCAAGGGTCCTTTATACCGCTTCTGCAAATATGGGCCAAACAGTACTATGAACTGGTGAATATCGAATCGATTGCAAGCAAGAGAGAGGGAAACGCCTGGAGACTTCTCCGTAAAACGAACAGTGAGCGAATGAACTGGACAATTGAAAAGATCTTTCGAGGCTTGGAGCTGTTCCTGCCCCGCGGAGACGCCTATTTCTCCTATTTGGGATACATCAGCAGCAAGCAGGAACTTCGGGAAAACGCCATCGAGCTGATCGATACCAGGATCAAAGGTGAACTCAGACAGACCTTACTTCCTATCTTCAGCGAGGAGAGTCGACAGGAGCTGGCCCGCACAGGACGTCGGCTATTTCATCTTCCCTCTGATCGGGATGGAATCGCTCTGGACGCCCTCTCGGACGTTGACTCCTGGCTGCGATGTTGCGTCATGGCCGCCCTGAGAGAGCAGCCCAGCCCGATCCTCGAAAAAGCTGTGCGGCTGGCCTGCCAAGACGTCGATTCTTTGGTTCAGGAGACCGCCCAATGGGTCTTGACAAGCATGACAACAACTCCTGCTGGACCTGATGAGAGGAGAGCAATTCTTATGCTGACAACAATTGAAAAAGTCCTTCTTCTGCAAGAGGTGGAGCTTTTCAGCTCCGCTTCCACCGATCACCTGGCCCAATTGGCCCAGCTCTGTCAGGAAAAGATGTACAAGGCGGGAGAGACTTTGTTTCAGAAGGGAGAGCCCCATTCAAAGTTCTTTCTTCTGGTCGAAGGATCTGTGCGCCTGGAGAACCAGGAAAATGAAGAGACAGTGGAGAAACGCGCGCTGGATTTCTGGTCTTGGGTGGGCCAGACTCGGCACGAGGTGAGCGCCCAGTGTGTGGACGATTGTACTGTCTTGCTGCTCCCCTTCCAGGACCTGGTTGACCTTTTGTGCGGCGAACCTGGTCTGAGCTGGGCGATTCTCCAGCATCTCGCCAGCGCAGGTCGGGAGAGGGGGTGACGAGGAGAGAGTTTGGGGACAGTCCCCGAATTCCGTATAATGGACTCATGCCGATCTTCGAGTACCGATGTAACGACTGCAAAACCAACTTTGAGAAGATTGTTTTGAGCAGTTCTACCCCCAGCGAGTGTCCCAACTGCAACAGCAACCGAGTAGAGAAGCTGCTTTCAACCTTCGCGGTTGGTGGAAGAAGCACCTCCACGACATCGGTTCCTCATGAACGTGCCTGTGGCCGCGGAAACTTCACCTGAGCGGCCTAGCTCTTGCGGAGCCGGTGGCTCTGAATAGCCTGAACTTTGTTACACTCCCACCCCCCGGAGTTCCCTTTCCGCGTACATGGCACAGGAGCAGACTCATGATAATGAACATGACTACTTTGATCGACATCCTGGGCTGGATCGGTGCGGCAGCCCTTCTGGTAGCGTATGCACTTGTCTCAGCCAAAAGGGTAGAGGGCGATTCAACTGGCTACCAGCTCCTGAATGCGGTAGGGAGTATCTTTCTCATGATCAATACGCTCCACTACGGAGCCTACCCATCTGCTCTCTTGAATTTGTTTTGGCTGGGTGTGGCTTTTTATGCGGTGAGGAAAACAATAGTTCGATACTTGACTTAGGAGATTACGGCCAGATCCCTCGCTCCAGGGTCACCCGGGACACTCGCTCGATCGCCAGCACATAGGCGGCTGTGCGCAAATCCACTGGTGCGAGAGCATCACCAGAGGGATCTCGTTCCTTTCGCTGGCTTTCCAGATCGTCCAACGAGTCGTTGATCTCCCGCTGTTTTTCGATTACCCCTTCGGTCCCCCGTGTCATCTTGACCTGCAATTTGCCATTCACTTCGTCAAGATCCCACTGTTCATTCTTGTTGTTCTGGACCCACTCGTAATAGCTGACCGTGACTCCTCCTGCATTGGCGAGTATGTCTGGAAGCACGGGCACTCCCTTCTCGAACAGAATACGGTCGGCTGCCGGCGTAGTGGGACCGTTGGCTGCTTCTGCTATGAAGCGGGCGCGCACGAGGGGGGCGTTATCCCGGCGAATCTGATTCTCCAGGGCGGCCGGAATAAGGATGTCGCAGGGCAGCGTCAGGAGCTCCTCGTTGCTCACGTTGCTGGTGTCTGGGAGATCCACGACTGAGCCTGTGCGCTTCTTGTGTTCAAGGGCTACGGCCGGATCCAGTCCCTTGGGCAGATGAATTCCACCTCGCGAGTCGCTCACTCCGATAATACAAGCACCCGCCTCCGCGAACAGCTCGGCAGCAATGGAGCCTGCATTGCCAAACCCCTGCACCACAACGGTAGCGCCTTCGACCTGCTCCAGGCCCGGAACGACTCCCTGGAGTAGGGCTTGCTGAGTGGCAAACAGGCAGCCACGGGAGGTGGCCTCGCGACGGCCCAGGGACCCGCCCAGATCCAGGGGTTTGCCAGTGACCACTCCCAGATTGTTCTGGCCCTGGTGCATCATGTCGTAGGTATCGTAGATCCAAGCCATGGTCTCGGAGTTGGTGTTGACGTCGGGAGCCAGGATGTCGGTGT
Organism: Acidobacteriota bacterium; assembly: GCA_027295745.1. Taxonomy (GTDB): domain Bacteria; phylum Acidobacteriota; class UBA6911; order RPQK01; family JADFOI01; genus JADFOI01. The sequence goes on along the minus strand of JAPUKI010000296.1, from coordinate 2,267 downwards.
GTGGTCCGATCGCCTCGCCCAGCTCGACAATGAAGCGCCGAGTTATCTTCTGTAAGTCACTGGTGGTGAGTGTTTTGGGGTCACAGACCACGCCTCCCTTGGCACCGCCAAAGGGCAGGTCTACTACTCCACACTTCCAGGTCATCCAGGAGGCCAGAGCCCGCACCTCATCTGCAGTAACATCCAGGTGGTAGCGGACCCCTCCTTTGCCGGGTCCTCGACCCCGGTTGTGCACGGCTCGATATCCTACAAAGTTCTTGACCACGTGGTCTTCCGTCTCAATGGGAAACTCGACGGTGACCAGCCTATCCGGCCTCTTCAGGAACTCCCCCAGGCCGGCTTCGAGTTTGGGAAGGTAGCGGGCAGCCCAGTCAAACTGTTGCTGGGCGATGTGGTATGGGTTCAGATCTTCCTGGTGGTCCGGAGCTTGAGTTTCTTTTCTTACAGGTTGTATCATTTCATTCCTTTAGGACAGTCTAACAACAAAGCCGGCAAACGTGCGGTCTGTCTCACCCCTGAGCAACCCAGTTTCAAAAATGCACTCTTTCAGTGCAAGATGCTCAAACACTTGTCCAAGGCCTGCGACTGCAGAAGGATTCACAACGTTTCCACACTTTTTGTGGAAAGTGAGTCTTTTTTTGGTTAACCTCGTTAGTGAGATGAAGGTGATTGCCGAGCAAACTCTGAAAGACACAGTTCTCCAAATGGACGACCATCACTTTGAAGACTGTACCATCACGCAATGTATTCTCGTGTTTAGTGGAGGAGACTTCAGTTGGACCAACTGTAAGTTCGTGAATTGCAAGATTCGGTTTGTCGGAGCAGCCGGGAAAACCATCAACTTCTTGAAGCATTTCGGAATGGGGCCACAAGCTCCCAAGAGAGCAGAGACGGCCGGCTCAAGTTCGGTCCATTGAGAGGCTGCTCTCGGCAAGGGCCTCTCTTTAGCTACGGCTTATCTTCAGTAGCCCCATCACATGGGTAGATCTCCCCATGCTTGAGGATCTTTCCGCTGGTACTCGTTACGGTGACTTCAAGACAGCGATCTTCTTCCAGGTGAAGCGTCAGTTTCTTTCCAACCAACAGCGCTAAACTGTAGTGATCGTCAGGTGAAAGAGTACCCGCAAAATCCGTTAAACCCGTGATCTTTTCCTCCCCATCCGTGATAATGATTTCCTGAAAGAACTTTAAAAGGTAGGGAACATCCAGGAGTTTCTCATCTCCTTGAACAAGAGATCCCTGCCCACTGAGTTCATAAAGCAACTTCCGAATTCGTCTTCCCATGAAGGGGGAATTATATGGAGTTTCAGCTCAGAAACAAACCCAAGAAGACTCTGTAGTCGCGGAGGAAGAAAATCGAGAAGAGAGAAATGGATAGATGGTAAACGAGCTGCTAACTGTCGTTGAGGCAACTGAGCAGGAAGAGCAGGAGTTGGTTCTGCTCTTCCGCATCCAACTGCAGGAACTCCAGGGCGACTGCGTTGAGGGATTTTCCGTCGCGTTCGACCGGTTCAGACCGAACCACCCATCCCACTGCATTTACGAGCTGTGAGGGGGGCAAACGAAGGTTCATCTCCAACCTGTCCCCCAACGTCAAGGGAAGACTTGTCTCGAATTTCAAGCCACCCACGCTGATGTTCTGGGTCTTGGATTGAGGAACCTTCTCGCCCACGAGCTGGGTTTTGGCAGCATTTATGACCGTGAACGAAAACGGGACCGGCACACGAACTCGAGCCGCTTTCCTGCGCTGGACGGATATCCCTTCACGAGGTTTTGAGATCAACACTCGTTCATTGGCAGGGCCGGAGACCGTGAGGATCTCGGAGTCAAAGTAGTAGACCGCCTCTTCCCAGTATTTGATCCGAACTCGGTCTCCTTTTCGAAAAGAGCGCTCGGAAGTGCATCTCAACAGCTCGAGGCCGATCTGGTCTGAAGAGATCTCCGTGACCGTGGCCGCCAGTTCAGCGCTGGGCTTGAGCAAGGGGGCTATAGAGAGCCTCAACCCGACAGTGAGGTAACGGTCAGGGCCTTCGATGGAGACCCTTGCAACGCTTAACCCGGGATCTCGGTTCGGCTTCCGCCTTTTCGGAGTCACTAGCATCATACTATTCTATTGAGGGGACATATAATGACGAGGTGATCTCCATCACTGACAGCACAATCCACCAACCCTTTCGGTTTCTGTTCTGCCAGTCCCGGACCTGAGCTTGTCGGTTCACGGAGGGAATCTGACCTCAAAACCGGTGTGTGAAGACGAACTTCATGGC
>JAPUKI010000295.1 GCA_027295745.1 Acidobacteriota bacterium | reverse complement strand
AACCTCCCCCCTTCAATGCTGGAGAGCCTTCATGATCTTCTCTGGAGTGATGGGTAAGGAGGTGATTTTGACCTGGAAGGGAGAAAGGGCATCTTCAACTGCATTGGCAATAGCAGCAAGGGAAGTGATGCTCCCCCCTTCTCCTACGGCCTTACTGCCAAGTAAGGTAAAGGGACAGGGAGACTCCATATGCTCGATCTCAAGTCTGGGCAGCCCCAGAGAAGTCGGTTTCAAGTAGTCCATGAAGGTACTGGTCAGGAGTTGCCCATCTTCGGCGTAAACAAATTCCTCACAGAGCGCAGCTCCTATCCCATGAACCGTGGAACCTATCAGCATCCCTTCAACGATCCCGGGGTTGATTTGTCTACCACAGTCATGAACGATGACATAGCGGAGGAAGTGCACCATCCCAGTCTCCACATCCACTTCCACAACGACCACGTGTACGGCATTGGAGTGTGTGATTTGGATGTTGAAGTCGCTTCTGCTGGGTAGTTTGGCGTGTGGGCTTCTGTAGTAAGCTATTTCCTTGAGTCCCGGCTCCAAGTCCTCGGGCAGCAAAAGAATCTGCTTATAGGCTAAGGAAGCGATCTCCTCGAATGAAAGGGACTTTCCCTTACTCTTTACCACGCATACCTTTCCTTCCCTCAACTCCAGGTTCTTTTCATCCACCTTCAACACATGGGCGGCGATCTTTCGAATCTTATCCCTGACCTTCTTCGTCGCCATAATCACTGCACCCAGGTCCACGTCGTTGAACTTGTTGGAGTAGACTCCGGAGTGGCCAAGAAAGGGAGAGACCAGAGAATCGATCCGGCTCTCCACCGAAATTCTCTCAGGGGTTATGCCCAGCATATCCGCAACCACTTGAGCAGCCGTCGTCGCATGACCTTGTCCCGAGTCCATAGAACCCAAGAGAACCTGTACATTTCCGTCAAAATCCATCCCTACAATGGCACCCTCTCCATTCCCCATGTATTCTGGAGTACCCCTGGACGTGTAGTAATAGCCAAGGTTGGAGGTACCAGGTTCAATGCCTGCGCTGATCCCAATCCCGATGTACCTTCCCTTTTTTCTTTCAGCCTCCCGCTGCTTTTTCAACTCTTCATATCCGACCAGTGCCAGAGCTTTTTTTAGACACTCGGGATAATTTCCGCTCTCATAGATTTCGCCGGACGGGGTTGTGTACGGCATCTGCTCTGGCTGAACAAAGTTTCTGAACCTCACCTCAGAGGGGTCCAGGCCGAGTCTTTTAGCGACGATATCCACCATCCTCTCCAAGACGAAAATCATGGCCGGCTTCCCAACGCCCCGGTTCTGAACTGTGGGACCCTTATTGGTCACGACACTGATCAGTTCGGCCTTGGTACCCGTTATGTTGTAGCATCCAACCATGGTCGCGAACTTGATGAGCGCATAGATGCCTGTAGTGTGGATGAAGGACCCGTCATTCTCTGTGTCCTTCAGGCTCAGCCCCAGGATTCTTCCATCCTTTCGGACAGCCAGCTCAATCTCAAGCTGGGCGTCGGGGGCATGCGATCCGGCCGTTAAGTTGGCGGTTCTTGTTTGTATCCACTTGACCGGTTTATCCACTTTCTTGGCGAGAAGAGAAAGTATGACCATGTGGGGCCATATCGCCAACTTGAGGCCGAATGAGCCCCCGATGTCGGGGACGATGAGCCTCAACTGGTTAGTGGAAATGCCTAAGCATCGACAGACGTTGACAATGCTTCTTCCGTGCTGCTGGTCATTGGCCCACACGACGAAAGAGCCGTTTGCCCGTTCATAGTCTACGATGATCGCCCAGGTCTCCAGAGGTGTTGAACTGTACCTTTGGATTTTGAACGTCTCTTGAACGATGAGATCGGCTTCTTGGAAAGCCTCCTTTAGACTGCCATGCTCCATCACATCATGGAGCAGGACATTGCTCCCAGCTTCCTCAAAGACCAAAGGGGCATCTTGCTTGACTGCATCCGAAATGTGAACGAGCGGGGTCAGGGGTTCATATTCCACCTTGATGAGATCAAGGGCATCCTCGGCGATGTAGGCGTCCTGGGCAACAATAGCGGCGACCGGTTCTCCCACATAACGGACCTTGTCCACCGCCATTGGGTATTGGATCGCAGGCCTGGTGATGGCTCTACCAGGTATCGGCCTGGTCTGTTCAGCTAACTCTTTTCCCGTGATGACGGCCATGACCCCGGGCAGCTTTTCAGCCTCACGGGTGTCGATCGCCTTAATGCGAGCGTGGGCCCAAGGACTTCCCAAGACCGCTGCATGGTGGCAATCCATATCCAGATCGTCAATGTAGAGGGCCTCCCCCCGGACCAGCCGGCTATCCTCCTTTCTTGGGATGGGCTTTCCCACCCAATTTCTCGTCACCAAAATGTCCTCCAACTTCATCATGGGTCTTTTCTCTCCACTCTCTTCATCCTTTCAGCCGCATACTTTACAGCATCCACAATCTGCTGATAGCCCGTGCACATGCACAGGTTTCCGACTAGCGCTTTTCTGATCTCGGCCTCATTCGGCTTCGGATTGTTCTGGAGCAAAGAGTAGGAACTCAGAATCATGCCAGGAGTGCAATAGCCACACTGTACGGCAAATCGATCCCTGAAGGCCTCTTGGACTGGGTGCAGATCTTCAGCTGCCAGACCTTCTATGGTGATGATCTCAAAGCCATCCGCACAAACCGCCAGCATCATGCACGACTTGATAGCTCTCCCCTGGAAGATCACGGTGCAGGCCCCGCAATGTCCGGTGTCGCAGCCCACATGGGTTCCCGTCAAACACGCCTTTTCTCTGATGTAACTGACCAGCAGAAGCCGGGGCTCCACATCGTATTGAAAGTCTTTACCATTAATTCTCATTTGGATCTCATGCATGATGAATCTGCGTCTGTTATCACTGTCCGGTCGCCACAAGATACTCGGAAGCAATAGGGCAGTCAACAGCCTGACTCACGAGTCTTAGCTTTCGACTAAATCGATCAAAGACCCGTTTGCAAAACGCTTCACCCGGGGGCAGAAAAACGGTGTTTCAAGAGGGTGTGGAAAAAGCTGTGGATAAGCTGGGACTCTTTTCGCGGAAAAACTTGGCACAGAACTTCCTGACGGAAATCCTGGTGTTGCACATTAAATGTGCAACGGATTTTTTGTGTTTTTCTCTTGTTTCAGGTTCGCAACTGGGTAGAATTGAAACTGTCCCAAGGGGTAAACGCAATGAGCCGAAACCCTGAGGCGGCGACCCTGAGTCGGAAAGATCTGCTATTAGACTCCGGTCGAGGTAGCGGCGAAACCGGCAAGGGGAGAAGCCGAAACCAGCTTATTTCGGTAAGTGAGTGACGGTGGAAACGAAACCGAGAGGAAAACCGGTTTTCTTCGGAGAACGGGAGGCATACCTCGGGATTGGACGAAGCCGGGAACTTCCATTTCGATGGGATTCTCGAAAGAGAAAAGTCAAAATGGAAAGGGCGACCCACTTTCTGGGTTGTCAGTTGCTCTCTTCGGAGTGTAGCCGGCGGCTTGGGGGTGTGGGGCAACCACTTGAGAAGCTGAGAAACCGATTTTTAACGAGGTCGGAGAAGAGGGCTTCACAAGCCAACAGGAGCGGCTCTCTCTGCGAATATCACTTGGGACATTTTTTTGTCCTCTTTTTTTCCCTATTTCAGCTTCAGCCCTAGCCCGCATTATGTATAGGTTTTCGTAGCGAAGTGGCGCAAGCGCCGTGATGACAAGGCGTGCGACCCGCACAAGCGGGTACCCCAAGCGCCCCGCAGGCGTACTCTTGCAGTACGCCGAGGAGCGCAAGGAATCACAACGCCGTCGGTGCGCAACGCACGCCGGATGATTGCGCCACTGTAGCAGAAAATTTATGCATAATGCGGGCTAGACACAATGGTCCTGACAGATGCTGCCAGAACCCCAACGCTAAATCATTTGAGCGGTTGCCAACAACCGTCAGGTTGATAAAATAACATTCGTAATGAAGGCTATGGGGGGACAGCACGTCAGGAATCTAACCAGATCTGCTGTTGTCGTGCTCGAACGGATAAAGAACGTTCAGAACATGCCGTCGATCAGCAGAGCCACTTAATCGGCAACAATAGGCTAAACAAGACCCCGGAGTCA
>JAPUKI010000294.1 GCA_027295745.1 Acidobacteriota bacterium | reverse complement strand
TTCACGTCCCAGAATCCTGGCCGCTCGCACACGCTCCAGAAAAGCTCTTCCTGAGGTGTCCACTAAGGCTCCAGCGAAAAATTTCCTCAGCACTCCCTCAGCCGATTCAAGGGCCTTCGAATCCAAGGTCAATACAGGAAGCCCTCTCAGAAGTGCAGAGAGTTGTACTGGTTCGAAAGCATCATGGAGAAGATACCGCTCAAGATAGATGTGTACCAGAGTGCCCGCCAGCAGCCTGGTTTCCCGATCTGCTTCCCCTAGGTAGTGATGATCTTCCCGGTGCTCCTCCTCTTGTCGGTGTTCCGGGTCAGAGGGGTGACAAAGCAGTGGAGGACGGGGCGCCTTGAACTCAAAGTAGCGATTTTCCCATAGAGATTTGTAGTGGTCCCGGCTCCAGTTCAAGGACGGCAAAGGCGCTGTAGAGGGAGTGGCTTCGAAACCTGGACGACGAACAAAACGCAGACGGCCATTACAAATAACGACCTCCCCACTTTGCGAATCAGCCGGGAGTCTCTTCTTGGCAGAGTCGATGATGTCCTGGATCTCCTGAGGAAAAGAAGTGCCCTTTGAGGTGGGACACAAAAGGACCAGTCGATCGCAGGCCCGGGTGGCGGCCACGTATGCCAAACGTTTGGTCTCGGCATGGTCGCCTTCCCGTTCCTCCTGTAGTGCTTCAATATAGGATGAAGAGAAAAGCTGCAGCGGGCCCCATCTCAGGGAAAAAGCCTGCAGTCTTTGACCCTTCCCGTTGGTCAGGCTGAGCACCTGTGGCAAACTTCCTCTTCCTGGTCGCTTTGCCAAGTGAGAAAGAACCGAACTCCAAGCATAGACTATAGTAAAGCGTCCTTCCAGGCCCTTGGCTTTGTGGATAGTCATCACCCGAACTGCATTGACGCTCTCATCGGCGACCGTGATATCTTCTCCCGGGTTTCCACCCCACCAACTTGCCTCGGCAGCCCGAGCCCGCTGCTTCAGCAGCCAGACCAGAGGAGGTATCAGGGTCCTTTCCATTTCCTCTTTGAAGTCCTTTAAGACACGTTCGATGCGAACAAACGGTCGGCCTTCCCGATCCCCAGGTTCGCTGTAAAGAGCCGTTGGGATAAAGGCCGAGACCTCTGCCAGCCACTCGGAAAGCGTTTTCTTCAGGCGTTCTGCGGCCAGCTGTCGCAGTTGCTCTATCCGGGTTCGGACCTGGTGGGGAAGGAACTTGGGGAGGGGCTTCTGAGAGTGAAGTAACTGCCCCGGAGGGATCTGCTTCAGTAAATCGTGAAGCTGTGGATCGGCCAGACACAAAAGCGGGCTTCTCAGTATGGCTGCCACAGCCAGTTTATCCTGAGGATGAAGAAGCGCGATGAGCAGATTCAGCAGATCCAGGACCTCGGGCTGGCGAAAGAAGGTCTTGGCCCCGCTGCTGATGACGGGGATACCTGCATTCTGGAGAACCGGCAGTAGAGCGTCAACCTCCCGCCAGTCTCTGACCAGCACCAAAAAATCCTTGTAAGGAGGCTCTGGCGAGTCCGAACTCTTGAGATACTCCTGGATGATCAGCAGGGTTTGAGCAGCTGCGTAGTCTCTTGCCTTGTCTGTCTTGAAGCTCTTCCCCTCGCCGTCCGTGTCAATCAAAATCCATTCGGGTAGGGCCCTCTCTTCTGATCGAAAGGGCACCAGTTCGTCCTCTTCGTCTGTGAGAGCCAGCTCGTTTTCGAAGAAGTGGTTTACAAATTGGGTCACTGCTTTCACGCTTCGGAAGCTCGTTTTCAAATGAAACTCGCTGCGCTTCAGTTGGCAGCGGGTATAGGTTTCATAGTGGCGACGGAAATCCTCTATGGAAAGGACATCAGCCTTTCTGAAGCGGTAGATGGATTGTTTGGTGTCCCCCACGAAAAAACCGAGAACCTCATGCCCGCTGTGGGAATCGCGCTTCAGCAAAGCTTTGAAGAGCCGAAGCTGGTCGGGGTCCGTATCCTGGAACTCATCCACCAAGAGGGCCTGAAGTTTTCCCTGCTCGGCCTGACGGAGGGAGGGATGATTTTCGAGGAGTCTGACGGCCAGGCGAATCATGTCGTCGAAGGTAATGATGCCCAGCTCTCGAATCACAGCCTCCTGGGCCCAGCCAACGAAGCTCCCCAGGAATTGGGTCCAGACCGCCCAGGTCTGGCCAAACTCCTGAGCCAGGCAGATGCGGGCCGCCGGGATATAGAAACTGGTCCACGACTGAAAGTACCGAGAATGCTCGGGAGGGAGCCCAGTGAGGGCACTGCGGACGGTCTTCGTGATCTTCTGGTCCAGAAAAAAGTAATCCCTGACCTGCTGGATAAAACCACACAACTGCCTCCAGGCCCCCTGCTCACCAGCAGAGATAGATTGGAGTATCCGATCCAGCTGGTCGCGTCTTTTCTCGATCTTGCTGCCTCCTCCCTTTTCCAGAGCTCCCACCAGGGCGTGACCCGCAGCGATCAGATCTTGCATCTCCTTTTGGTCGTGCAAGGGAAGAGAATCAGTTTCTTCGCTCATCCAGGGGAAGTGATAACTTTGCTTCAACCAGTCCTGTATTTGTGATACCGGCAGCACCTGGAGAAGCTTGGCCAGTTGTTCCTCAAGTTGAGAATCGACCAGGACCCTCTGCTGCCACCAGCGCTCCACCAGCTGATCGTCGACCCCCACCAGAACGTCTTCACCCTCCCTGGCAAAACGAGCTGTGGGTGGGATCCCGGCCTGAAGGGGATGACGGCGAAGGATGGAAGCAGCGAAGCTGTGGATGGTGGAGATCTGCAGTTGGGCCGCTTGTTCGGCCAGTGCCTGGGCTCCAGCGCGAAGACGCTTGAAAGCTTCCTTCCCGTCCACTGCACCACCAGATTCCAGACGGTTCAAAACGGTCTGGATGACCTCGTAAAAGAGAGGATCTTCAAACTCATTCGGTGAAGCGGCAAAGGTGGCTTGCAGCTGGGAAAGACTCTCTGCCGCGGTCACGCTCTCCAGGTAACGGTAGAGCCGGGTTTGCATTTCGGCAGCGGCTTTGCGAGTGAAGGTGGTCATGACCAGGGAAGCAATAATGGCCCGGGCAGCCCTCAGGCGCTCCCGCCGCGAGGAAGCGCTGTAGAGGCAAACGGCCTCCGCCATGAAGTCTCGAGTCTCACCCTCTCCTGGAGAAAGAAAGGGGGCATTCAAGAGGAGATACAGTGCCCGCAGAATCAGGGTATGTGTTTTACCGGTACCCGCACTTGCCCAGACAAAGGCATGGTGGGGAGTGGTAATGGCCTCCCTGCGAACGGGTGCGTCGGGTAGGGCGTTTGGCGTCTGTGAGCTCATCGTTTTTGCTCTCCTGGGCCGGAGTCTCTCATGGACTCCAGGCGAGCGGAGAGCTGCTTTTGGGAGAACCTGAAATAGCGATCACTGGCGCTCCGATCAAAGCGGCGGCAAAGAGAGATGTACTCACAGTACTGACAGGGGTCCGCTCCCTCTATTCCATGCAACTTCAGGGTCTCGGTTGGAGTGGGCAGGTACATCCCGGTGCTGAGTATCTCCGCCAGAGGCCGCAGCAACTCCTCCGCTTCCGGGTGATCATTCACCCCTTCCTCCTGGGGTGGAGCCGCACCTAAGAAAATGAAAGAAAAGGCCGCCTCGGGCTGGTTGGAGTTCTCTTGACGGAAAATCCAGGGGTAGAGTATGGGCTGCATCCGATAGCCAAGAGAAACTTCTCGCTGGAGCTGTTTCCCGTTGACTGCTCGGCCGCTTTTGTAATCGTAGATGTAAAAATGTCCATTCCGCTGGTCGATGCGATCGATCTGCCCCGAAATAAGCAGTCCCTCCAGGCCCGGAAAAGGCACCCTTCTCTTGAGTTCCAGTTCAATCGGAACTTCTCCTCCGCAAGTTTCCTTCACGACTTCCTGGAAATAGTTCTTGACCATCTCCACCAGTATTGCCAGCTCGGCCTGGCGAAACACGGAAGGAAGCACTTCTAATGCTTTCGGAAATGGTGAGAAAAAGTTCCTGGTAGTTTGATACAACTCCTTGGCCTCATTGCTCAGCATCGCTTTGGCGATTTTTCTCACGGGGATCTTTTGGTTGAGTGCGGGCTGGATCAGGTGCTCCAGTAGGCTGTGAACCAGACTTCCCCTGTCCAGTGAATTGAGCTGGTGGGCAAATTGAAGTGGGATGAGAGGTTTCCATTCCACTGAGCAGTTTGCATAGAAGCGGTAGGGGCATCTGGCAAGGTTCTCCAAATCCGTTACCCCAACCCGCTCCCCCTGCTTGCCCAATAGGGGTAGAGAGGCTGCCGGAATATGCCCGTTCCAAGCGAGTTCCCGTTGCCTCGATTCCTGTGCGGCGAAAAGGTAGCCGTAAGGGGTCTCACCCGAGAAGAGGCTTGTCCTATCCGGCTGAATCAAAAGCAGTAAACCGGGAGGCAGAAAGGCCCCTCTGTTTGGGTCCAGATTCAGCAGAAATTCTGCCTGTTGGGCGGGTCCACGGGGGATTCTGCTCCACAGTTTCTCGGTATCCGGGTCCTGCGGCCAACGCTGGA
>JAPUKI010000293.1 GCA_027295745.1 Acidobacteriota bacterium | reverse complement strand
TGACTCGGATCTTGCGCCATCACAGTTTTGCCCTGGCCTACTCTCAGGCTCGAGAGGGCCAATCCAAGGCTGCACGACTGAGGAAGCTGTGGATTATCCCCAAAGGAGCAAAAGGCGCTTCTGTCCCATCCACTGTTGCTGAGTCCGAGACAGAAGAGGAGTTGCTCCGGGAAGAAGCCACAGATTTCGCCCTGTTGCAAGCTGCCCTCAGGAGTGACGATTCCTGGGAACGGGAGGATGCCGTGGAGGCCTTGGCAGAGAGCGGGCGCCCTGAGGCTATTCAGTTCCTGCGCCTGGCACTGAGGGACGAGGATGGGGATGTGCGGGAGGCAGCCATTGCCGCTCTTGCCAACATCGGTGGAGATAGAGCAGCCCAAGCCCTGGCCATCGTCCTACAAGACGAGGATGAATGGTTCCGTGAGGAGGCCATAGAAGCTCTGGGTGAGATCGGCGGGGAGAGTGCCATCCGGCTTTTGGAGCAGGCCTTGGAAGATGAGGACGAAGGAGTCCGGGAGACCGCTGCAGACCTGCTGGAAGAGCTGAGAGAGTACTTCCCCGAAAACCCATAATAGGAAATGTGGGTAGGAAATGTGGGGACAGTCTACTCTGTCCCCACATTTCCTCAACGACGGGCGGGTTCTATCATTTCCGATAACAGGCGCGAATCATTCTCGAGGGGATAGTCCAAGCCCAGTAGTTTTGCAAGGGTGGGAGCAATATCCTCAGGCCCGCAGGGGGCTGGGTAGGATCCGGGCTCAATTCCTCGACCCATGAAGATGATGGGAACGTGCCGGTCGTAATCGTATGGGGTGCCGTGACCGGTTCCTCCGGGACGAGAATCGAGGTAGAGATATTTTTTGACCAAGACCATCAGGTGAGGGCTTCTTGGTTGAAAAAAGGAATTCCGAAAAAGCTCTATGTAGCGATCGCTGGAAGGTTCGTTACTCAAGAGCTGGGAATGAGTGTAGACGGCCTCCACCAGATCCGTCGAGAGAAGCGCTTTGATGATTGTGGTTTCCACCTCCGTGCGATTCAGCCGGTGTCTTTGAAGCACCTCTTCGTCAAGATAAATATCCCTGGAAGAATCAGCGATCAAATTTTCCACACCCGGATATTGAGTCTCCAAGGCCTGCTCCACTGCCGCCTCCAAAACCTGGGGATGGGCTCGCCGAGCCTCGATGCCCTTGGCCTGTAGAGTTTCCACCAGAGGGAGAACCCCGTGATCTGCTGTCAGGACCACCAGAGTCTTGTCCAGACCAACGCCGCCCTCTATCTCCTGAAACAGACTCTCCAGAATGAGGTCCAGTCGGAGAAGCTGGTCCATGACCTCCTGGCTCTCAGCTCCATAGGTGTGGCCCACAATGTCGGTTGCGGAAAATCCAATGGCCAGAATATCGGTCGAGGCGTCCAGACCGAGTTGGTGGGCCCTCATTGCCTCAAGAGCCACTGATAGGGTCAGTTCGTCAGCAAAGGGCGTGCGGCGCAGATAGTCATAGAATTCCCTTTGGGGGGGAGTTCCGCGGATGGAATGGGGAAAAACGATATCCTTGCGGTCCCACTCCCCTTCGATTGCGTCGGGGCCCGCATATGTCTCGTACAGCTTTTCCTCCTCCAGCAGGCGGGTCCACTTCTGACCCGCATAGCGGTCCGCTAAACGCTGGTTGTTCCAGTTTTCCAGCCAGGCGGGAGCTTTGCTCATATAGTAAGTACTGGTGATAAAGTTGCCCCCGGTGGTTTCGTACCAGTAGGCGGCATCCCCCCCATGACCGGCCATGAGAATGGCTGAACGATCCGTTAAAGAAACAGCCACCACGCGGGACTCCGGACTTTTCTGCTTCAGCACATCGCCCAGTGTGAAACCGAGAAAGTTGACCGGTGAAGCTCCCCGCCCCTCGCCCCCAAGCGGGGACTGCACGGGATCGTCCACCACGTTGACGAGTCTTTTTAAGAAGGGATCGTACCAGTTGTTGGAAATGATCCCGGAGTGGCTGGGATGACGGCCTGAAAGAAGGACCGCATGTCCCGGTCCGGTCTCGGTCAGGGCATGCCGAAAATTGGCGTTGGGGAAGACCGCACCCTGATCCAGAAGAGTGCGAAAACCTCCTTTGAAGAGATCGCTAAAGCGCGTCAAGTAATCAAAGCGCATCTGGTCGATGGAAAGGAACAGGATCAGCTGGGGCTTGGCGGCACTCTGCTCCTGCCCCAGCGATGGCAAAAGGATCATCGCTGTCAGCAAGACAGCTGCCAGCCCGAATCTCTTCATGGAACTATAGGATCTCATAAAATGTGGGGACAGCCTACATTTTGTGGCCCAGCCCTTGCTTGAGGATGAGTTGTTCATCATAATAGGTTCCAACGATATGTTACCCCGTTCAGACTATTACAGAATGCCGGCCAATCCCTGGATTAGCTTCAAGTACTGTGACCTCACGAAGCTGATCAAACTGCGCTTGAGCCCGAGCATCAGAAGGCGCTACAAGAACTTCGACGGTGCCATAGCCCTGGGAGAGATGGCTCCTGAAATCGACCTCAAAGGCGATAACGGTGAGCGCTTCCGCCTTTCGGACAGAATCGGCAAAAAAAATGTGGTTCTGGTCTTCGGCGCCATAACGTGACCGCCCTATCGCGGGCAGGTGTCCGCCATAGAGGAGGTGGCCAGGAAATACCGTGACGCTGAGATCTGGCACCTGTACGTACGGGAGCCGCATCCCCAGGAACGTGGATTCAAGAAGTATTTCAAGCAAAAGAACTACCAAGACCGGCTTGCCTACGCTCAGGAATTGCGCGAGCTCATGAACATCAAAAGCCCCATTGTGCTGGACGGCATGGATGAGAAAATTCACCTCCTGTACGGGAACATGCCCAATGCTGTCTATGTCGTCGACAAGGAGGGGAAAGTCGTCTACAAGGCCAACTGGACTGACTCAGCGGTGGTAGACCAGGTCCTGGGCGAGTTACAGGCTGAGGAAGCCAAGGCGGCGACCTAAAACTTGAAACCTGAAACCTGGAATCTGAAACTCATAAAGAGGGAGGTACTCATGAAGAAGAGATTTCTGTTATTGATGGTTCTACCGCTTGGACTCACTTTCTGTGGTTCCGGCGGGCAGCAGGTGGCGAGCGGTGTGCAACAGGCCGTCGTCACTTCATTCCAAGCCTATGTCGCTTCTCAGGTAGCTCTGGCTGCCGACAATTTTGGTGCAGCGGCGACTGCTCTTGCAGAGTTAGCCAGGGAGAGTACCGGTGATCTGAAAGTTCTGGCTGAGGAGGCTGCCCAAGCCGAGGATATCGAAAGCATGCGCACTGCCTTTATACCCCTTTCCGAGGAGGTTGCGAAGCTGGACCTCCCTGAGGGGTATGTGGTGGCCTTTTGCCCCATGGCCAATAACAGCCAGGGTGCAAACTGGGTTCAAGAAGACGGAGCCATCAAAAATCCCTATTTTGGCTCTGTCATGCTGGACTGTGGCGCTATCGTGAGATAGAAGAACAGCAGTGAGGGGAGGGCTGACCCCTGACTAATGACTGACCGGCTCTGCCGATTTTTTCAGTATCCTGAACTGGCAGCCGGCTTGAGGGTCCTGTTCAGGAAGGCGACGGTCTTGCTCCAGGCATCCTCTGTCTTCTCAGCATCATGCCCTGGATTGGAAGGGTTGGCAAAGGCATGGCCAACACCTTCGTAAAGGTAAATCTCGTTTTCAATTCCCAGCTGATTTAAGGCTCGCTCAAATTCCTGGACTGAATCAACAGAAATGACCGCGTCCTGGTCGGCAAAAACTCCCAGGACCGGCCATTGTATACTGGACAGCTTTTCCGGATCAGTCTCCACAGCTCCATAATAAATGACTGTGGCCGCCAACCGCTCATTGAGTGAGAGCTGCATGGACATTCCTCCCCCAAAGCACCAGCCCAGGGAGGCGACTGCCTCTGCCGTGACAAAGTCTCTTTCCCTCAAAAAAGAGACAGCACTTTTCATGTGCTCAATTGCCTCTCCCACATTTTGCCTGATCTGAGAAGCAAACTCCCCAGCCTGTTCAGGCGTCGCGGCGACTCTTCCATCGTATAAATCGACAGCCAAAACGACATATTCCTCTGCCGCCAGGGCATGAGCCATCTCACGGATATTGTCGTTGACTCCCCACCACTCGTGGATCATGACAATGGCTGGGAGTTTTCCCTCTATGGTAGGCCTCACTAAATAGCCTCTCTGTTCGTCACCAAAGGTCACCCATTCGGCATGCATATTCTCCTCCGGAGTCGCCTGCAAACTTTCTGCTCCCTGCTCCTGGGCAGATTCCAAGTCGGAAGGAACCTCACTTTGGCAGCCAGAAAGAATCATGATCATGGATAGAAAAAAAACGGTTTTCATTTTTGTGCCTCTTTTCTCTTGATCCCGGGGGGTGTAGTCTTAAGCAGAATAGCATGTTCTGTCCTGAATGTGGTGCCGAATATCGAGAAGGCATTTTAGAGTGTTCGGATTGCCAGACTGCATTGGTGCCGGAAATTCCATCAGAGCCAGAGCCCAAGCCAAAGTTGGAACTGGTCACCGTGTTGGCCACCGGAGATCCAGGACGGATTGCGGTGGCAAAGTCTCTTCTGGAGGATTCCCGGATCGAATACCTGACCAAGGATGAGGGGTTCCATGACCTCTTTCCTGTATCGAGATTCAGAATTCAGATCCAGGTCAGGCCGGAGGATAGGGAAGAAGCCGGAGAACTGCTGGCAGATTTACGGGAAGAGTAATCCCCCGGGTTTCTCAAAAAAGGAGGTTCGGCATATGAAAACACGCGTTTTAATCGGTGTAGCTTTTGTTCTCGGGCTGGGTCTTCTGATCCTGGCCTTTCCGCTGGGACTCTGGACCTCCTTTCCGGCAGGTCTGCAAGCCCTCCATGGCCAGGGTTCGGAGGAGAGCCAGTTCTGGGTTTTTGATGGGCACATGCATCCAACCTGGTCCGTTTACTACCGGGGAGGAAGCCTGGCAGAGCCGAACGATCGCCGCTTTGCGCTTCCCGCGGCCATAAGGGGCGGGCTGGGAGCATCCTTCTTTAACACCTCGATCGATGAGTTCCTCGAAGCCAACCATCTGGCTGTGAAAGAGGCTCTGCGGCAGTTTGACCACTTCTACCGCGAGATTGCCAAGTACCCCAATCAGATCGGTGTAGCCACAAATGGCCAGGAGATTCGGAGCCTTCGCGAGGAGGGCAAGATTGCGGCCATTCTGACCGTTGAAGGAGCCCTGGCCATTGAGAGTGACCTGGGAGTGCTGCGGATGTTTC
>JAPUKI010000292.1 GCA_027295745.1 Acidobacteriota bacterium | reverse complement strand
CCGCTTCACTTCGTCCCTAATGGCACTGATCAGGTGCTCTTGTGCCTCAGATTTAAGATCGAGGTCTCTGAGGCATCGGGCAACCAAAAGGCGATAGCGCACCAGCTGGGAGAACAACTTCTTGTGCCGCGGGCTGTTTTTCTTGGACTTGAGGAGGTCTCCTTGTAGCTGAGAAGCCTTAGCCTCTAATTCTGCGATTTCATCAATGCCTCCCAAAATCTCCAGGCGGCGAGCTACGAGACTCTCTTCCGTCAGCTCTCTGTCGGTCAAACGGACCAGCTTTCTGACCGCCAGCTCACCCCCTCTCAGCTGTTCACCGAGGGAAAGAAGGGCAACCACGACGACTGGCGATCGACAGAGAGCTTTGCGCACGGCTTTTCGGCCCTTCTCAATCCGCTTGGCAATCTCCACCTCGCCCTCTCGACTCAAGAGGGATACCATGCCCATCTCCCTCAAATACACCCGAATAGGGTCCTTGCTCTTGTAAAGGCCCTCAGAGAACCCATTCTCTTCAGGATCCTGCCCTTCTGCTTCCACCTTGGAATGGAGTTCCTGCTGATCCCCTCTGAACGGCTGGGTGGAATCAACCACTCGAACTTCAGCATCACCGACAATACAGAGGCCGGTATCCTGATCATCTGAGGATTCAGGGTTGGGAGAAACCACGTTCATCTCTCCTTGAAGTAGAAGGTTTGCTTCTTTTTCTAAATTCATCAGTTTCTGGGTTCCTCAAGAGTTTAGTGGCCTCTTCAGTCAGGGATGGCTCGACTGAAAAAGGACGAGGTTGGTGAGTGAGTTGATCCGCAGGCCAAGGCTCTAGCCACAGGTCGCCGATTTTCTCTTCGGCGAAGAGCTGGCCCGCCATTTGACGGCAGAGCCCTTCAATCTCCTTCTGGCAACCATTCGATCTCATCCTCAGAAATCGAATTCTTCCGCCGACATCGGCCAAAACCAGATATCTAAAAGACATTCCTGGAGCTCTCAAGCAATTTACGTGCCAAAAGTAACGGAATCACCCAAGAATCCCCTTAGTCCCAGCAATTCAAGGATTTGAGCAGCCCTCGAGGGAGTGAGACGGGAGCCGGGAGGACTCCGAATCTCCCAGCCAGTGTCAACGGGAGCTTACAACTCAATCTCGCAACTGAGCGATACCGGTCGCCACTGTAGGCAGTTAGCTGATCTTCTTAGTGCTCCCTTTCATAAATACGGTGATATTTGCGGAGGGGGGTTGTGAGGCGAGGTCGAGGAGCGAGAAGGAGGTGATGTCGGGACATCGTCGACGACGAGCGACGAAGAGATCGACCACAATCCCCCTCCGCCCAAAGGGTTGCGGCGCGGCGCCCCCATCTTCTTCGTTGCTCCTCCTCGCCTATATCCCGTATCGACTCGTCGGAGCGCCTTTAATCCGGGGGCGCAGCGACCGCAACAAACATCAACGTATTTATGGAAGTGAGCACTTAGGACCGGCAATGGTGTCAACAACTTGATATTGGGGATGTTATGGACACGGCCACTCGCCGCCGCTATACTGATGACCCTAGCGAAAAAAGAGAGCTCTCAAGGCAGCGGCTCGACCTATTCCAGGATGGCAAAGAAAAAACCACTTTCCAGCAAAAGGAGTTCGGGGGGGGAAGGGCCTCCCAGCCGGAACCAGCTTTGTCCATGCGGCTCTGGAAAGAAATACAAGCGCTGTTGCGCCTTGAAACCAGGGGGGACTGGGCAACGCTCCAAGAGAATTCTGATGTGGATCGGAGGGATTACAGCAGCAGTCTTGCTGGGATACGGGGTAGCCCAGGTGGGGGGGCCGGGAAACAGTTCCCTGAGCTCGAACACAACTTCCTTCGGCGGCCTACCAGGGTCTGGCTACTATACGGAGGCCGACCTTGGCGAGGTGGATTTTTCAGTCCTCACCGAGGCACAAAAGAAAAAGGTCCTTGACGACATCAATAGGGCCATGTGCACCTGCGGCTGCAACCTGACCTTGGCTCAGTGCGTGGCCACCGACAGTACTTGTCCGCTGAGGAACTCGAATATCGAGAGAATCCGGTCTCTTGTCCGGCAAGAAAGCGGATAAAATAAGATTCCCTTCCCTTCACATCTCCCTTATGATAATAGGCTGAAATTAAGGAGAACATTACAGGCCATCCGTCGTATACCCAATGGACCGAATCAAGGCAGGTGGTAGGCCTGTTGGAAGAACTGGGATGAGGAAGAAAGACTCGGATATGCCTGAAGGTGAGGTCTTGGAGATGGAAAATTCGTCCCCTGTGATGATTGAAGCGAAGGGGCTGAGTAAGTATTTCGGCCCTTTTGTGGCGATAGAAGACATCTCCTTCTCCATTCCTGCAGGGCAGATCGTCGCATTTCTGGGGCCAAATGGTGCGGGGAAATCAACCACCATGAGGATTCTGACAGGGTACATGGCTCCCAGCGAAGGGAGTGCCTACATTGCGGGACTGAACATGCACAGGGAGCGGATTGCCGCTTCCAGGAGACTGGGATACCTGCCGGAGAACGGCCCTCTCTATCTGGATATGACACCCCAGGACTTTCTGCAGTTCTTTGGGGAAGCACGTGGACTGGAAGAGAGGGATCTGAGACGCCGCATCGACTGGGTCAGCGAACAGTATTCTTTGCAGGAGGTCATGGAGAAACCCATTGGAAAGCTCTCCAGAGGATATCGTCAGCGAGTGGGGGTGGCTCAGGCTCTGATGCATGACCCGGACGTGCTCATCATGGACGAGCCCACGGCAGGACTGGACCCAAACCAGATCCGCGAATTCCGGGGAAGCATCCGAG
Organism: Acidobacteriota bacterium; assembly: GCA_027295745.1. Classification (GTDB taxonomy): domain Bacteria; phylum Acidobacteriota; class UBA6911; order RPQK01; family JADFOI01; genus JADFOI01. Next base: position 2,409 of record JAPUKI010000292.1, on the reverse strand, counting down.
AACTGGGGAAAAGAAAGACTATTCTCATTTCGACCCACATTCTGCGAGAGGTGGATGTGATTGCTGACCGCGTTCTGTTTATTCACAATGGGAAGTTAATCTTCGACGGTACGCCTGAAGAGCTCAGAGAAAATGATTCGCTGGAGGAACCTTTCTACCGGATGACAAGTTACGGTCGGTCCACTGAAAGTCGGTTGGGAAAGACACCCAAGACGGCTCAATCATCAGGAAAGGAATGATGTTGCAGAGAATAAACACCGGATTTATTCGAGCTCTGGTGAAGCGTGATCTCTGGAAGTATTTCACGAATCCCACTGGTTACGTTTTCATCACGCTTTTTATTTTTCTCAGTGCAGCAGCAGCCTTCTGGCCCAATCGCTTTTTCCTCAACAATCTGGCCAACCTGAACCAGTTGAACGCGGTGTTTCCTTATCTCCTGGTCTTCTTTATCCCGGCCCTCACCATGGCAATATGGTCTGAGGAAAGAAAGCAGGGAACGGATGAGCTTCTCTTGACGCTTCCAGCGACCAGCCTGGAAGTCGTTTTAGGCAAGTACCTGGCCGCGCTTGGAATTTACACCGCTTCACTGCTCCTGTCCTTAAGCCACGTTTTGGTCCTGTTCTGGCTGGGCAGTCCCGACCTGGGTCTGATGTTCAGCAATTATGTCGGTTATTGGTTGATCGGCTCGGCCATGATTTCCCTGGGTATGCTGGCCTCTCTCTTGACCTCTAACGCAACCATTTCCTTTGTCCTAGGAGCCGCTTTCTGTTCCTTTTTTGCCTTCATTGAGTCGGCAGCTGCCGTGAGCGAAAGCCTCGCTCGATTACTGTCGCCTTTGGGTGTCTTCGACTCCTTCGGTGACTTTTCCCTAGGGGTCATGAGCTTTTCAGGGCTGCTCTATTTTAGCTCCCTGACAGCCTTGATGCTCTACCTCAATGTTCTGCTGCTGGAAAAAAGACACTGGCCCCGCCAGGCGGAAGGGCTTCCCATGTGGTTGCACCATCTGATCCGGACGACAGCGCTGATCATTGCAGTCATCTGCATCAATGTCATCCTGGGAAGGATGAGCGTGGCCCGAGTCATGCGCCTGGATCTTACAGCCGAGCGACTCCATTCGCTCAGTGAGGCAACACGCGAATTGCTCGCAGACCTCCCCGAAGACCACCCTGTGTTGATCCAGGCCTTTGTGAGCCCGGAGATACCGGAACAATTTGTGCAAGCCCGCGAGAACTTACTGGGAGTCCTCAATGAAGTTGATTCCATTGGTGGAGCCAGTGTTCAGGTGCTGATCGAAGAGACCGAGTCCTTCACCCAGGCAGCGCGTGATGCCCGAGAAAAGTTTGGAATTACTCCAAGACAGGTGCCCAATCTGGGAAGTGCCCGAGCCGGTTACTCCGAAGCCTTCCTCGGCTTAGCCTTTACCGGCGGCGCTCAGGAACAGGTGATTCCCTTTTTAGACAGAGGATTGTCGGCCGAATATGAAATAACGCGAAGTATTCGCGTTATTGCCCAAACAGACCGCAAGAAGATCGGAGTGTTGGACACCGAAGCCAAGCTCTTTGGCGGATTCGATTTTCAGACGATGCAAAGTACCATGCCATGGTCGGTGGTAGAGGAATTAAAGAAGCAGTATGAAGTTGTCCGGGTGACCTCTATCGGGCCCATCCCGGAGGATCTCGACGGATTACTCGTCGCTTTGCCCTCCTCCCTCCCGCAGGAGCAAATGGATCGTTTACTCGCCTACATTGAGGCGGGAAATCCTACCCTTCTGTTGATCGATTCCTTACCCGTGATCAATCTTTCACTCAGCCCGTCAGAGCGAGCCGGTGCCAATATAAATCCGTTTCTGGCACAGCAAAGCGTTCCGCCTGAGGAAAAGGGGGATATTCAACAGTTCATGTCCAAGATTGGAGTCAGTTGGAATTCTGCCAGTATCGTTTGGGATTCCTACAATCCTCATCCCAACCTGGCCCAACTACCTCCTGAATTTGTCTTTGTCGGCAAGGGAAATGAAAACGCTGAAACTTTCAATGACCAGCACCCGAGTAGTGCCAGTTTGCAGGAACTGGTCTTGTTGTATCCTGGGCAAATCGATAAGGCGGCCGGCACCGACTACCAGTTTGAACCTCTGCTGAAGTCGGGATTTGTCTCTGGACTTTTCAGCTATTACCAAATGGTCCAGCAGACCTTCCTGGGGTTACAGGTCATCCACAATCTTCCTTATCGACCCGATGCTGGGGACTACGTCCTGGCTGCCCACATCCAGGGACCGAAAGAGATCCCTGACGCTGAAGTGGCCACCCAGGAGATCGAGAGCCAGTCCGAGGAGTCCACCGGAGAGGAAGCCGATGAAGCCCTGGCCCCAGCTAAACCTCTGGACGTCATCATCATCGCCGACCTGGACTTTAT
>JAPUKI010000291.1 GCA_027295745.1 Acidobacteriota bacterium | reverse complement strand
AGGACTATGGGCACCAGGATGACGGTTTCCCGGAAATTGAGATCCGTCAGAGTACGGTTTTGATCGTTCTGGACAGCTCCCATGAAAACTCGTTGATAGACCCACAACATGTATATCGCCGAAAGCACGATGCCGGAGGCGGCAAAGGCGGCACGCCCGGCATGCTCCAGGAAAGTGCCCTGCAAAATCAGAAACTCTCCGACAAATCCGTTCAGGCCCGGAAGCCCAATGCTGCTCAACATGATGAGCATGAAAAGTGCTGCAAGGCGGGGCATGACATGGGCGAGGCCACCGAAATCCTGGATCAGATGGGTGTGGCGACGATCGTACAGCATCCCCACCAGCAAGAAGAGGGCGCCTGTCGAGAGCCCGTGGCTCAACATCTGATAAGTCGCACCCTCAATGGACTGGAGATTGAAGGCAAAAATTCCTAAAACAACAAAGCCCATATGGCTAACCGAAGAGTAGGCAACAAGTTTCTTGACATCGGTTTGGACCAGAGCCAACAAGGCACCATAGATAATGCCCACGATGGCAAAAAGAGAAATAGCCGGGGCCAAGGCGGCAGATGCTTTGGGAAACAGCGGTAGGCAGAAACGGAGAAGACCGTAGGTGCCCATCTTGAGCAGCACGCCGGCAAGAATGACAGAGGCTGCCGTGGGCGCTTCAACGTGTGCATCCGGAAGCCAGGTATGAAAAGGGAAAAGGGGTATTTTAACGGCGAATGCCAGGAAGAATGCTAGGAAGAGTAAAAATTCGACGGGAGCGGGCAGAATGATTTGATTCAGCGAGAGCCTCTGGGTGATTTCCACCAGGTCAAAGTTCTGGGATTCATTGAAAAAGTAAAGGGTGAGGATGGCGGCCAACATGAGCAAGGATCCAGCCATGGTGTAGATGAAAAACTTAACCGCTGCATAGACGCGACGCTCGCCCCCCCACATACCGATCAGGAAGTACATAGGAATGAGCGTGACCTCCCAAAAGATGTAGAAGAGGATCAGATCAAGCGAGACGAAAACCCCAATCATGCCCACTTCCAGCAGGAGCATGAAAAACATGTAGGGCCTTACTTTCTCCCTTATGCTCCAGCTTGCCAGAATGGCTAGAGGCATCAGAAATGTGGTCAAAATCACCAGGAACAGACTGATGCCGTCCATCCCCACCTGATAGTGAATGTGGAGAACCCCGATATCCAACCAGGGCACATTATGGACAAACTGCATGGTCTCGGCCCCGGGGTCAAATTGAGTGAAAAACAGGAGAGAATAGAGGAACGTGATGGAAGTGAAAAAAAGAGATGTGCCTCTGAGCAAGTGAATCTTCGTGCTGGGAACGAAAGCAACCACCAAGGCCCCAAAGCCGGGTATCAAAAGTAAGAGGGTTAACTGTAATTCCGTTCCAAACATGATCTATGGGGAGATCCAGTAGTAATAGCAAAGGATGAGCAGGGCTCCACCCAGGATCCAGGTCGCATAGAGGCGAGTGTAACCACTCTGGATGCGCCTCACCCTGTGGCTCCATGCCTGCATCAGGGATGCGGTCCCATGAACCAATCCATCGATCACACGCACGTCCATACCCTTCCAGAGTATGGTTTGGGATAGCCGCTGCACCGGTCCTACCAGCAGCCAATCGTATATTTCGTCTACAAAAAACTTCCTCTGGAGCAATGAATAGAGCCAGGAAAAGCGATGGGCCAAACGCACTGCCACTTGGGGGTCTTTGATGGAGAAGTGATAGGCCAAGGCGAAACCGAAGAAGGTCACTACAAGAGTGACTAAGGTGAGGATGACCTCTGTAAAGTGTGCGTGTTCCAAGGCTGAGGCTGCTTGCCCGCTCAGTTGAAAGCGGAAGGAAGGTGCCAGGAACTCCTCCAGCCGATTGCTTCCAAGATAGCTGGGGAGCCCGATGTACCCAGCCAATAGGGAGAACCCTGCCAGAATGATCAAGGGTAGGGTGACAGACCAGGAGGGCTCCTTGGGCGAAGGATCAGGACTGCCCTGGTGTTGCTTTTCCGATCGCTCCCTTCCGTGAAAGGTGAGAAACATGAGGCGAGACACGTAATAAGCGGTCAATCCCGCCACCATCACACCCATCAGCCAGAGGGCTTCGTTTCCAGCCGTGAAGGTCTTCCAGAGAATGGCATCTTTGGAAAAGAATCCTGAAAACAAAGGCACGCCTGCAAGGGCAAGAGCACCCATCCACATGGTGTAGAAGGTTACCGGCAAGTGTTTGCGCAACCCTCCCATTTTGAAAAGATCCTGTTCATGATGAAGTGCCAAAATGACACTCCCAGAGCCGAGAAAAAGGAGTGCCTTAAAGAAAGCGTGGGTCAGCAAATGGAAGACGCCGGCACCGAAGGCCCCCACACCCATTGCCAAAAACATATAGCCCAGTTGGCTTATGGTTGAGTAAGCCAGGACTTTCTTGATGTCTCTCTGGACGGTGGCGATGAGTGCGGCCAGTAAAGCCGTGCTGATACCCACGACCGCAATGATGAAAAGCGTGTCGGGAGCCCGACTGTAGAGTGGGGCCGAACGAGCGATCATATAGACGCCGGCAGTGACCATGGTGGCGGCATGAATCAGGGCACTCACAGGTGTGGGACCCTCCATCGCGTCCGGGAGCCAGACGTACAAAGGAACCTGTGCGCTCTTACCCGTGGCACCGATAAACAGCAACAGGGTGATGGCTCCCAAGACTCCAAACTCCGTTCCCATCGCCGCGAATTGTTCCGAGACTGCTTGAAAGACAGTGAGGTATTGAACGCTTTCAAAGGTGCGGAAGATCAAAAATACTCCGATGAGAAAACCAACGTCTCCGATCCGGTTGAGGATAAAAGCTTTCTTTGCAGCGTCTCCGGCATTTTTCTTCTCAAAGTAGAATCCGATGAGAAGGTAAGAGCACAGGCCCACGCCTTCCCAACCGACAAACATCAGAAGATAGTTGTCGGCGAGGACCAGCACGCTCATCATAAAAATGAAGAGATTCAAGTATGCGGAATAGCGGTAGTACCCGCTCTGGCCCGCCATGTAGCCCAGGGAATAGATGTGGATGAGAAACCCTACACCTGTGACAACGAGGATCATCACCATCGAGAGAGGGTCCAGAAGAAAGGAGAATTCAGAAACGAAGTTGCCCGACTGGATCCAAGTGAAAAGGTGATGGGTAATGATGCGCTGGTCTTCGGGTAGTCGAATGAAGTTGTAAAAAGAGAGTGATGCCACCAGAAAGCTCAAGGCCACGGTTGAGCAGGAGAGCCAGGCGATCACCGGTTGAGGGAAGCGCCGGCCTAAAATGCCACTGATTGCGGCACCGACCAGAGGGAATAGAATTAGAATCCAGTAATGTTCCAGCACCACTCACCACTTCATCGTGTTCGCTTGATCCACATCAAGTGTGCCGGTGTGGCGAGAAAGGACGACAATCAGTGCCAGGCCCACAGCTGCCTCTGCCGCGGCGACCGTCATGACAAAAAAAACAAAGATCTGGCCATCGATCTGCTCCAGAAAACGAGAGAAGGTGATGAAAGTCAGATTGACCGCATTGAGCATTAACTCCACGCACATGAACAGGGTGATCACATTTCGCCGAGTGATCACCCCAACGGTTCCAATGGCAAACAAAATCGCTGCTAGAGTCAGATAATGGGTTGCTGAGATCATTCTGTTTCGTGGTGTTGTCGAGTCAGAACTACCGCTCCCAGGACAGCCACCAGGATGAGAATCGAAGTGACTTCAAAGGGCAATAGGTAATCCCGGAAGAGGGTGTGGGCAAGGGTCTTGAGTTCTCCACCCGGCCAGGAGGCCCTCTCGGTGCCTGCAATAGGGCCTGTAAGAACTTGAGCGGCGGTCCAGCGATCCCCAGCCCGTAAGAGTACAAGGGTGAACAACATCGCAAAGGCCAGTGCGAAACCAGAAACTCTCTTCAAGCGACTGGGGAGAAACAGTTCCGATTGGGGATCCAACAGCATGATCACGAAGAGAAAGAGGACCATGATAGCCCCTGCATAAACGATGACCTGGACGGCCGCAATGAACTGTGCCCCGAGTTGGAAGAAGAGCCCGGCTGTGGCTCCAAAGCAGACAATCAGAGCCAATGCACTGTAAACAGCCCGACTCATGAGAACCACTAGAACAGCAGCTGTTACAGCGGTTGCCGCCAGTCCGTAAAAAACAATCAATGTCACTGAAAGGTCCCCATGTAGAACAGCTTTTACCCCGTGCGAAGAGAGCCGAATCTTATTGAACGCTTCTCAATGATGTCAAGTTACCCTGAAAGATCGAAGCTCATGTTCTGTAAATGCTTAAAGTATTGGTAGTTATAGGGATAATCGTGGGGAGGTCAATCTCCTTTTCGGAGGGCTTAGCCCGGTTGGGGACGATTTTGCGAGGAATGTGTTCTGGTGATGGCCGTCACACTCCAACCCTGCCCATGCTGATAGCATCTAAGCCGGGATTAGGCATAATTCCGGCTAGCGGCGAGTCGAGGGACTTGTTGTCAAAACGATTGCAGAACAAACCTTGACCTCCAGAATAGTAGGGTAGAGCAATTGAGCCATAACATCTTTCCATTAACCCAACAACTTCAGTGGCTTTCTAAGGACTTAGCGCTGGGGAAGACTGCGTTCTCAGTTGGGTCAGGCCTGTCATATAGCTGTGATAACTAAGCGTCGATCAGTGTGTTCAGCCGCACTGTGTTCAGTGGATGCTTCCGGCAATGCAAAAGGAAAACCTGCAGCGCCTGAGGTGGGTTTGGCGAGTTCGAAGACGTGGAGTCTGCAGCAGGAGCCGCGATTTCCAGCAGAGGGAGTTTCCTGGGAGGTGGGCCGGGGCAGGTGGAATTCTAACCGAGAGGAATCTGGATGAGTAAGAATCTTGTGCGCCAGACCTTAGTGGTCGGGCCTTTGTCCCTGTTGATCCTTTGGTCTTGGGTGTTCCCGATTCACGCCCAGACGGGCACGGGCACCCTCATGGGGGTTGCCACGGACAGCAGCGGAGGAATGCTTCCTGGAGTCTCCGTGGTGATTCGTAATGAAGCCACCAACACTGCTCGAACAGCCACCACTAACAACTCTGGGATCTACCGAGTTCCGGTCCTTCAGCCCGGCATTTATGAGGTTGAAGCTAAATTGGCGGGGTTCAAGACCCTTGTCAACTTCGGAGTGGTACTGACCATCGGAGAGATTCGTACCGTTGATCTGAGGCTTTCCCTGGGAGCCATCAGCGAGATTGTGGTGGTGAGCGACCGGAGAAACCTGGTAGAAACCGAAGACTCCCAGCTCTCTTCGCTGGTGGATCATCGTCGCATTCGGGACCTGCCTCTGAACGGTCGTAACGTCTATTCCCTGGCCACTCTGCAGCCCGGTATGATTCCGGCCATGTCCTCTATCGCTGGTGCAGAGGGACCGAGCGGCTTTTTTGCTGCCGGCAGCCGATTTCGGGGCAATAATTTCACACTGGATGGGCAGACCAATAACGATGAAAGTGCGAGCGGGGTTCCCGTAGTCATTCCCACGGTGGATACGGTCCAGGAATTTCGAGTCATTCGCAATAATTTTTCAGCGGAATTCGGCACTCATTCCGGTTCCGTGATTAATGTGGTGACCAAGTCGGGAAGTAATCAGTTTCACGGCAGTGTGTGGGAATTTCACCGAAACGTGGCTCTGGATGCTGGGGAAGTGTTCGATCCTTTTGATCCTGCGACCGGAAAGAAGGATAAGGCGCCGCTGATTCAAAATCAGTTTGGATTCACCTTCGGTGGTCCCATGGTCGAGGACCGGCTCTTCTTTTTCGGCTCCTACGAGGGCTTCAGGCGAAGAGGGGGTGAGTCCCAACGCATCGTGGTGGAGACTCCCGAGTTTCGTCAGTGGGTGATCACAAACAACCCTTCCAGTATTGCGGCTGAGTTGTTCGGGAGTTTTCCTGCCCCTGCTCCCACCCAAAACATTCAGACCACTGCCGACCTGGATCCTGCATCAGTGTCTTTCATAGATCCAGCCATGCCTCCGGCGGACTTACCCGTACTCGGAGAAGTCGATACCTTTGCACCCTCCGCCAATGACAGTGATCAGTTTAGCCTTCGCTTGGACAGTGTGTTCAACGACGGCCAGGATCTCCTCTTTGGACGTTATTTCGCCACCGATTTGAGCATACCGGACGCCACCAGCCGAAACGCCTTCGGAGACGACGAGGTGGGGCTGAGTCAAAGTGCCAATATTACCCTGGTTCATGAATTCTCGCCGACGCTGGTCAATGAAGCTCGCTTTGGCTATCTCTATCTCAGGTCGGAGTTTGTTCCCGGCAGCAATCCTGAAGTTCCCTCAATCTTGATTGTTGGCCCTGCGGGAGTCCTGGGAGCTGAAGGCAGCTTGCAGTTTCCTGCTGCATTCGGATCTCTTATCGTGGTCCCTCAGCTTTTCAAGCGCCACACCTTCCAATGGCAGGACATCGTCTCCATCAACAGAGGGAATCACGGGATCCGTGCCGGCATCGATGTGAGGAGACTCCATGAAAACGGCAATACGAGCTCCAGTTCGCGTCCTTTCTTCCTCTATTTCGGGCTGTTTGATTTTGCCAACGACACTCCCTTTCAGCTGCAGGCAGGGGTAGACCCACTGACGGGAGCCCTAGCCGATACACCACGTTCTTGGCGAAGCACCGAGGTGGGCTGGTTTATCCAGGACGACTGGAAGTTTCATCCCCGCTTGACACTCAATCTGGGAATTCGCTGGGATTACTTCCGACCCATCACGGAAGAACAGGGAAGATTGGCGAATATCATCTACCCCGAAAGTGGAGGGTACTTCGAGCGAATCGCCAACGCCAGGGTGGGGGTGGTGGATGAACTCTACAAGAGCGATTTGAACAACTTCGCTCCTCGCCTCGGATTCGCCTGGGACTTCCTGGGGGACGGCAAGACCGTTTTGCGAGGGGGCTACGGGGTGGCTTACGAAAAACTTTTTTTTAATGTGATTGGCAATGCTCGAAGAAATCCGCCTTTCTTTGCCGACGTGAAACTTTCCGGAGGCCAAGTCCCCCAGCCCTTCCTGGGATCCGACCCCAAGGACCCCTTTGGGGGGTTTATTGGCACCGTGATTCCCGGGGCTGATCTGGGTTTGGATCCAAACGGGGGTATCCAGGGGGTGAGAACAAAATTGCGCGTCATCGATCCGAACCTGAGAGATTCCTACGTGCAAAACCTTTTCCTAGGCATTCAACGGCAGGTTGCCTGGAATACAGTTGTTGAGATCAATTATCAGGGAACCCTGGGACGTAAGCTCCCCTTCTTCGGGGATCCCAACCGATTCCCGGGAGACCTTCTGGGGGCTGCCGATCCGCTGGGACGCTTTGCCGGAGATACGAGTGAGAACAGGTTGAACGCCTCATTTGATAGTTTCAACCTGAGACAGAATCGTGTGACCTCCAACTACCACGGCTTTAATGCTCAGCTCAGCAAACGCTTCAGCCAGGGACTCGCCTTTGAGTTTGCTTACACCTTCGGGAAAGCTCTGGATTTCGGTTCGGACTTCTTTGGAGCTGGGGAGAACTCGGGAGGCTTAAATGGACTGTCTTCCCGCACCTATTTTAATGATCCCGTAAACATTGGGCTGGATTACGGGCGATCCGCCTTCGATATTCGCCACCGTTTCGTGGCCAACTTTCTGTGGGAAATTCCTTTCATGAGAGATCAGCCGGGAACGTGGGGACAAATACTGGGTGGATGGCAGGTGAGCGGAATCATCCCGATTCAGAGTGGATTGCCCTTTGGTGTGGTCCACGGTGGCAGGTTCAATCTCGAGCCGGATGAACAAGGAGTCCTTGTCAATGTTGGTGGGGACTACAATGCAGACGCACAGGAAGGAGATCGTCCTGATGCGCCTTCCTTTGGAAACAGTTTCAGTGACACTCCCAGTAACCAGGAGTTCATCGACGACGGCGTGTTTGACATTGATGATTTCCCCACTCCAACATCGGGAACGAATGGTAACCTGGGTAAAAAGACATTTACCGGCCCCTCCTATTGGACGGTGGATCTCTCGCTTTTCAAAACTTTCCGACTCCCGTTCTCTGAAGAATCGAGGCTGCAGTTTAGGGCTGAATTCTTCAATCTGCTCAACCGCGTGAACCTGTTTCTTCCCAATATCGACTTAAATGGTCCCAGCTTTGGCAGGTCCATTGAAGCCTTCGATGCCCGTGAAATTCAGTTTGCATTAAAGGTCCTCTTTTAGCGCGCGAATTACACGGACTTCCGCGAACACATTACAAATTCCAGTTGTCAGAGAGTCAGGCATGTATGTGCTTGTTGTCCGCCGGTCTGCGGTCTGCGAGTTGTCAGCTTTCTCCTTCTCTCGTATATAATGAGCCCCTGTTTCACTATGGTCGAGAAAACTGAGATAATCGTGAACGGAAAGCAAACTCAGGTGTCGACGGCATGGACCGTTGACGACCTGATCCAGGATTTAGAACTCGTGGGGAGGCAGGTCGCTGTGGAAGTGAACGGGCAAATCATTAGCCGGGATCGGTGGTCTGAACAGACCTTGGGCTCAGGAGATCGAATCGAAATTGTCCATTTCGTGGGTGGAGGAGAGGAAAGAAATGTCTGACGATCTAGTGATTGCCGGACGGAAATTTCGCTCTCGATTGATCGTCGGAACAGGCAAATACGAGAGCTTTGAGGTAATGAGACAGGCCTTGGAGGCCAGTGGGGCCGACGTTGTCACCGTCGCTGTCAGAAGGGTGAACCTAACGGATAAGAGCAAGGAATCCTTGCTGGACTATATCGATCGAGACAGGTTCACGCTGTTACCCAATACCGCAGGTTGTTATAC
>JAPUKI010000290.1 GCA_027295745.1 Acidobacteriota bacterium | reverse complement strand
ACGAATTCCTGGTGGAGATTTGGCATTTTCTGTTCCTACTCCTCGAAGACCTCCACAAAGACTTCGATCTCCCCTCCACAGGTCAGACCCACCGTCCAGGCCTGCTCGTTGGTAATGCCGAATTTCACAAGCTTGGGCTGGCCGGTTTTCATCACTCCCCGGACTTCTTCAACCACCGCTCCCTCCACACAGCCCCCACTGACGGATCCGACCATTTCGCCCTCTGAGGAGACGGCTAGCCTTGAACCTAACGGACGGGGACCCGATCCGTACACCTTGACCACCGTGGCGATGGCAACCGTCTTGCCTTCCTTACGCCATCGTTCAATGTCCACTAAGATTTCACGCATTTTTGAGTCTCCATAAATATTCTACCCCACGGCACAGCGAAGGACGGGCAATGCCGTGATTTGCATCGATGATCCGGTTTAATACATGAAAGGATACTTCTCCGGATGAATCGAAACTTCAACGACTGATGCAACCACGGAGAGAATCGTCAGTCCGATGCACAGGAGAGCCGCGATCTGATGATCTGTGCGTTCAGGCTGCAGAGGATCCAACCACCTAGCCATCAGATATCCTCCCCCAAATCCTCCCGCATGAGCCCAATTATCGATACCCGGCATCACCAATCCAATGACGAAGAGAATGGCTGCAAAACCCAGGGCCTGTTGACTCACCGCGCTGCTTCCCTTTTTTCCCGTGTAAACCAGTGCTCCCAGGAGTCCGAAAATAGGAGCCGAGGCGCCGAGTGTTGTGGAAGATGCTCCTCGGAGGGGCCCGGGAAGAGAGGGGAGAAACGCTCCCACCCAGCTACTGAGAAGAAAGCCGGTGATGCAGGCGGCGGTGTAGATGATCACAGTGCGACCGATCCCGTATTCGGAGGCGGTGGCGGGTGCCAGATGGCGGACCCACATCATGTTGAACCCGATGTGCAGCAAACTCCCGTGGAGCCAGCCGGCACTCAGCACGGTCCACCATCGTCCGGCCTGAAAAAGAGGTAATCCCCCACTGGCGCCAAATAGAAACGCCATACGTCCGCTAGGGGAAAGAAGAGAAAAAAGGCTATCTCCGCGAATTCCTTCCAGATCGGCCAGGAGCATGGCGATATAAAGACCAACGCAGCCCCAGGTCACTATCTGGACAAAACCAAGATCCTGACCCAGCCGCCTCAAAAAAGAGGCATAACCCCACATTCCTGGGTTGAGTCGGCCGCAGTAGTAGCACTTCTCGTCCTTGACGCTGACCAGTTTGTGACAGGAGGGGCAGACGATCGATCCAGTGGTTTGACGTTTGAACATAAATCTTCCCTATGCAGGGATGATAATATCATGGCCGAAAGATAGGAGTCATGAGTCAGGAGTCAGGAGGGCGGCTGGTCAGTTTCTTTTCCAGAAAATCCAACAGGATCTCGCGGTGGTCGAAGACGAGGCGGTCCATGGGGAGCTCCTCGAGGGGGTAGATGGCAGCCTCTTTGGCATCACTGGCTGCCCTGGGTTTTCCCACAGCATCACCCACAAAAACCACTGAGACCGTGTGGAAGCGCGGATCACGCTTCGGATCGGAATAGACTCCCAGCAGACCAGCCAGTTCGACATCCAGTCCGACCTCCTCCTTCATCTCCCGTACGGCAGCCGTTTCCACACGCTCTCCCACTTCAACAAAGCCTCCAGGTATGGCCAGCCCCAGGGGTGGATTCTTCCGGTTGATCAAAACTATGCCCTGCAGGCGGTCCTCCTCCCAGACCCGCAGAATGACATCAACTGTCAGTTTCGGTGTTTCAATCATCACTGAGGGGATGGCCCCTGACTTCTGTCAGCTGTCAGCTGTCAGCTTCCCCCCAGCTTCTTCCTCCATTCCCTCCGCTCTTGTGATCATCTTCTCGATGGCCGAGAGTCCCTCCTGCCAAAACTGGCTGTCATTGAGGTCGATTCCCAGCTTTCCCAGCAAAACGTGAGGCCAGTCCGATCCTCCCGCTTCCAAGAGACCCAAATACTGTTTAACGAAGGCATCTCCCTCCTTTTGATATTGCGAGTAAAGTGCCAGAACGAGCAGCTCTCCAAAAGCGTAAGCATAGACATATCCAGGCGTATGGAGGAAGTGAGGAATATAACTCCACCAAATACCGTAGTGATCTCCCAATTGGACGCTCCCCTGAAACATTTCTTTTTGAGTTTCCATCCACAGTTCACTGAAGTGCTCAGAGGAAAGTTCACCTTTGGTGCGGCGGGCCGTGTGGATCCGGTCTTCGAAACGGTTCATCGCCACCTGACGGAACACGGTAGCCACGATGTCATCGATTTTGCTGACTAACATGGCAAGACGGGCGCTTGGCCTGTCTTCCTGTTCCATGAGGCTGTCAAAAGCGAGCATCTCTCCAAAGGTTGAGGCTGTCTCTGCCAGTGTCAAGGGGGTGTCGGATTGCAGAAGGCCCTGCTTGCGCGACAGATATTGGTGCACTCCATGTCCCAGTTCGTGGGCCAGGGTTTCGACGTCACGAATGGTTCCCGTGTAATTCACCAACACGTAAGGGTGGGCACTGGGAACCGCTTGATGACTAAAGGCGCCTCCAATTTTTCCGGCTTCAATGGGGGCATCGATCCACCTCTGCTCGAAAAACTCAGCCGCAATGGATCCCAGTCGTGGATGGAAAGACTCATAGGCCTGTACAGTAATAACCTTGGCCTGGTTCCACGAATACAGAGTGTCTACCTTTTCCAAGGGTGCATATCGGTCGTAGTCATGGAGTTCTTCAAGTCCCAATAACTTTCCCTTTAAGTTGTAATAGCGTGCCACCAGGTCGTAACGGTCTGTGACTGATTCGATCAGGGTCTGCACTGCTTCTGTAGAGATTTCGTTGGACAGATTGCGACTGGAAAGCCAGTTTGGATAGTTCCGCAGCTGGTCATCGGAGCTCTTATCGGCCAAGACAGTATTGAAGATGTAGGTCAGCTCTCGCAGGTGGTGATCGAGACCTTCAGTAAACGAGTGAGCAGCTCGCTTTCGCACCTTGCGGTCAGCGCTGTAAAGCTTAGCCAGAATCTCCTGCTGGTTCAGTTCTTGATGGTCAAAGGAGAATCGTGCTGATCCGAAAATCTCATCAAAGAAGCGATTCCAGGCGTGGCGTCCTGTGAGGGCCTTCTCGGACAGGATCTTCTCCTCCGGCTCACCCAGGACATGGGGTTTGGTCAGGCGCTCACGCTCAAGGTAGTGCCGATAGGGGGCCAGGGGGGTACTCTTTAACAGCTTTTCAGCTGGTTTGGCTTCCAGCTGGATCCAATCCAGCTCGAAAAACAGTATTTTATGCTGAATCTGGGTGCTGATTTCGCGGACTTTTTGCAGCAGTGCACCGCGCTTGGAATCTTCCATCTGTGTGCACCAGTTGAGATAAACATAGGTATGAGCCCGACTCAGTCGCTCCTGCAGAGCTTCGAATTTCTTCAGTGCTGCAGCTAAGCCGCTATCATTCAGCGAAGCGACACGACCCCGGTACTGCTTGGCAAACTCTTGGGCGGCCGCCTCGGCCCCTTGAAGGTCTCTTTCCAGGGCCATCGAGTCGGGGTAAAGATCCGCCAGGTTCCAGTGGATCTCCTCTGCTCCTGTTTTGGCTGGTTGTTGCTGGCTCACTCTTGGACTTCCTGGTTTGTTGAGAACCTCCGGACCAGGATCAGGGCATCCTCTCGCTCTTTCCCTATGGGGTAATAGCCCTTTCGAATACCGATTTCAACGAATCCTGAAGACTGATAGAGGTGGAGTGCCGGGTGATTGGAAGCTCTCACCTCCAGAAAAACGGCTTCCACTTGAGCGGCACGGGCCAGCTTGAGGAGATGGTTGAGCATCCTGCGTCCTTCGCCACGATGGCGACATTCGGGCCGGACGCACAGGTTCAAAATATGGGCGATATTCCCTTCGATAGCCATGATGGCGTAGACTTGGACCAGACCCTCCTGTTCGAGTACACGGCAGCGGTACCCGAAGGCCACACAGTCACGAAAGGAGCTCAAAAGCCATGGAGTTGGGAAGGTTGCTTTCTCGATCTCCACCACCTGCTGGAAATCTGACTCCTTCATCGAGCGTAGATAGGGACGACTTTTTTCCAGGCGCGAAATCATAAGCAGAAAGAAATAAGCTCCGTTGGTGGCAGATCAACTCCCGGAGTGTGCTAAGCGACTCAGAAAAGCTGGAGAATAACATCAGGGGGGGTGATGATCAAACTGGACGTGTGCGAGAGTTTCTCCATTTTTTAGAATGACCTGATGGGAGACCTCCGGAGCCCCAAAGGGGCGCCAGGAAATAGCCAGGGGCGTGAGCCCCTGGAATCCAGAACCGTGTCAGGATGGAGCCCTGAAGGGGCGGCACGTTTCAATGGAGATTGTGATTGGTGAATGATCTCAAATCTTACGTTTACCAATTACCGATCACTAAGCCTTATTTCAGAGTGCCGCCCTTACAGGGCTCATGAGCTCAACCATCCTTTTTCCAGGGGTTTTCACCCCTGGCTATTTCCTGGCGCCCCTTTGGGGCTCCGGACATGTCTCGTCACCCGCTCGGCCAGTGTGCCGACTTGATCAGTGCTCTAAGGACACGATGTTTCCGAGTCAGCTCAAAAGCCCTTCTTAGAAGTTCCAGTCATTTCTCCGACACCGAACGGCTTTTAAAGGTTCCACAGTCAGTCGCTTCCATGTAAAATGAGCTCAACCAAGGAGAAATGATGAAAAAGTTCCTCTCTTTTTACCTGCCGCTTACTGTGTGTCTGTTCTGGATGGCCACCGACAAGGCCGAAGCCTTGGAACTCGAAGTTGGCCAGGCCTTTCCCAATATGCTGCTGCCTTCTTTGGAGGGCCATCCTGGTTCGATAGCAGATTTTCGAGGTCAAAAGCTCATTCTGCATATATGGGCCTCCTGGTGAGCCGGCTGCCGAAGGCATGTGCCCGTGTGGCACGAAGCGACCAAAGAGGTACAGGAGCAGGGCAAGGTGAAGATGGTCGGCATCATTCTGGAGCAGCATCCCGACCGCACCCGCCTTTTCTTGCAGTGGAATGTGATGGACTGGCCCATTCTGATCGACTCCTTCAATCTTTTGGCGTCTTCTAGAGTTCCGATCACTTTGTTCATTGATGAATACGGAGTCATCCGCAGCGTCCGGCCAGCCGTGGAGGAACTGGACGATTTTCTTAATCGAACTTACCCGGAAACGGCCCCGCCACCTGTGGCCGAGTTGCCTGATTTTGAGCAGCTCAAGGAGGCGACCCGCCAGAATTCCGTTGGGTCATGGCGTGCTTATGCCGAGGCAGTCAGTTTATGGGGACAGCCTTCTCAAATCAGTGAAGCGATTGAGGCTTATCAACAGGCGCTTGAGAAAGAGCCTGAGCACGGTCCCACCAACTTCCAATTGGGCGTGGCTTTTCGCAAGCGCTACGACTCGGACAATCGTCAGCCGGAAGATTTCCAGAAAGCCGTGGAAAATTGGGGTCAGGCGCTGGATATCGATCCCAATCAGTACATCTGGCGCCGTCGAATACAGCAATACGGGCCTCGCTTGGACAAGCCCTATTCCTTCTATGACTGGGTGACGGTTGCTCGCCAGGAAATTGCCGAGCGAGGGGAAACGCCGGCCCTGCTCCCGGTGGAACCAGGTGGAGCCGAGTTTGCCTATCCCACAGAGAGTTTCGAGACTGCCGAGGCTGAGAGAGAGGACCCTGATCCGCAAGGCCGGATCTTTCGTGACGAGGAGGGCTTCATACAGGTGGAAACCACGGTTGTTCCCGCGGCAGTAGCTGCCGGTGACACTGCACGGGTTCACCTCGTCTTTCGACCCAATCTACAGGTCAAAGCTCACTGGAATAACGAGGTAGATGATTTGGTGTTTTGGGTCGATCCACCCGAAGGCTGGCAGGTGGACAGTCACTATGTGACTGTGGCCAATCCACCTGAAGTGGTCAGCCAGGAGACCCGCAAGGTCGAGTTTGAGTTGCGCAGCCCGGAGAATTCAGGCAGCTCTGTGACGATCCCGGCTTATGCACTTTACTACGTGTGCGAAGATATCGATGGCACCTGTATGTATCGCCGTCAAGATATCCCGCTGCAAGTTCAGGTCAGCTCCGGGCAATGACAGGGAATTGCAGCGGCCGCTCTATGAGTGGCCGCCGTGACTAAGGCAGGTAGGAGCGCACAGCCGAGAGTGTCTCAAAACCCCACTCGATTTTGATGAAGGCCCGTAGGGGCGCACAGCTGTGTACGGTGACATGACATCCTTTACAAGTTGTGACAACACATCCTTGACAGTCTAGTAGGGTAAGAAGAATCTCGGGAAGGAGGTTCTAGATGCCTTGGAAAGTGCAGGATGTTATGGAAGAAAGGATTCGTTTTGTAGCGCGCGCGATCGCACCGGAGAGGAACATGAGTCAGTTGTGCCGTGAGTTTGGGATCAGCCGAAGCACGGGCTATCACTGGGTGAGCCGCTACCAAAAAGTGAAGAGCTTCAGGAACCTGACTGAGCGCTCGCGTCGTCCGCATCGGAGTCCCAGACGAACGCCCGCGGCGCTGGAAGAGCGAGTCCGGGAGCTGCGCAACCAGTATGGATGGGGAGCCCGCAAGCTAGAGGTGTTGCTGTCCCGAGAAGGGATCCGAGTGCAAGAACGGACGATCAACCGGATTTTGAAGCGCCAGGGCTTGGTAAGAAAAGAGGAGGTGCAGCGACCGGCCTTAAAACGATTCGAGCGAGAGAGACCCAACGAGTTGTGGCAGATGGACTTTAAAGGAGAGTATCTATACCCCGGTGGGTGGTGTTATCCGCTGTCGATTCTAGATGATCACAGCCGCTATGCGGTGGGTTTGTACGCTTTAAAGAGCCCCGCGTTCGAGCCGGTGCAGAGTTCTCTGGTGGGGACCTTTGAGCATTTCGGGGTTCCGGAAGCCATGCTCATGGACCATGGCGTGCCCTGGTGGAGTACCACGAACGGGTATGGATTGACCCGTCTGAGTATAGAGCTCATCAAGCAAGGAATCCGTTTATGTTTCAGCGCGATAGGGCATCCCCAAACGCAGGGGAAGGTGGAACAATTTCACCGCTCTCTGTCGCGGGCCGTGAGGCATCACGGGCGGCCTCAGGACTGGGCCCAATGGCAGGCTCTGTGTAAGGAGTTCCGACAGGAGTACAACTATATTCGGCCCCATGAAGCCCTTGAGATGGCGGTACCCGCATCTCGATACCAACCAAGTCGAAAACAATACCATCCTCGACCCCGGCCATGGGAATACCCAGAAGGATCCGTGGTTAAGAAGTTGAATCCCCAGGGATGCCTTTATTACCGCAAGCGAAACTATTTCGTATGCGAAGCTTTGGCGGGGGAACCCGTTTGTATCCAGGCAGTGAACGAGAAACTATTGGTTCAATATCGACACATGTATATCCGGGAAGTTGATCTCGTCACTCACGCGACTCGACCGTTGCTAAGCTCCAGAAGGCAGCGAAAAAAGACCGACCTGATGGGAATGCGGGAAACGGCCTAACAAGCCTGTTTCCCGCTTTCCCACAGGCCCTACTGCTACGACAACGCAATCTCGAAGTGTAAAGGATGTCTTGTCACACGTTGTAGCCCATGTCTTGTCGCTTTACACAGCCGTGCGCCCCTACGGAAGAAACCTGGGTCAAGCCGCCTTTTGCGGCACCCTCTAAAGCCCACGGGCCTATCTGGAAGGAAAACAGCTGCCAGGTGTCAGCGGTCAGCGGTTCCAGGTTCAGGTTCCGAGAATCTTCTGAATTCTGTATTCTGTATTCTGTATTCTTCTTTTTTATCTCGGCGTTGCCTCCGGC
>JAPUKI010000029.1 GCA_027295745.1 Acidobacteriota bacterium | reverse complement strand
CAATAACCCACGCAGCCAAGGGCATAAATGTCGCTTCTTTCGTCCACCTTGCCTTCCAGTGCCTGCTCGGGGGCGATATAAGCCGGAGTTCCGGTGATTCCCTGAGTCAAGCGGGTCTCAGCTTCATCTGCTTTCGCCTGTGTTTTGACCAGTCCAAAATCCAGAACCTTGAGAAAGTCGTACAGATGGCCCAGACGACAGGCAAACAGATTGGCCGGCTTGATGTCCCGATGGATCAAACCGTTATTGTGTGCATCGATGAGAGATTGGCAGGCCTGGTAGAGCATGTAGACGACCCGGGCCGGCGGCAGGGGGCCGAAGCGCCCAACCAAAGATTCAAGATCCAGTCCCTCGAGGAACTCCATGACGGAGTAAAAGGTTCCGTCATCGGTCAATCCGAAATCGTAGAGGATGATGGAGTGGGGGGAACGGAGAGCTGCCGTGGCCTGCGCTTCCCTCTCGAAGCGACGCAGAATGGTTTGGGCTTCTGCCGTATTCTGGGCTCCCAGCATGTCAGGTCGAATCAGCTTGATGGCGGCCGGCCGTGCTAACATTCGGTGACTGGCTTTCCAGACTTCTCCCATGCCTCCGGCACCGATCTTCTCGGTGAGCCGATACTGGCCCAGCTGCCTGGCCTCAAAAGCCTGGCGTCTCAAGGAATTGACGATGTAGGTGCCGTAAATGGCAATGGCGGCTCCCAGAAGAAGGTATATGGCCGATTCCGTCATGCGCTCCAGTGCGACAACCCTCAACGCCTCAGGTCTCACCAGAGCACGAGGAATGGACTCCGAATATTGAAGACGGACCAGGAATTGGACCAGTACCGGGACAGCTGCAATGGGAATGATGACTCGCGACGCTCTTCGCCAATCATTGGGAATGAACATTCCGTAGATGAGCATTAAACCCACAAAGGGAAGGATGACATTGCCACCTCCAAACGTCATCATCGGAAGTGAGGACCCAGCTGCCCGCTGGGCGAAAGCCAAATATTGGACGGTTCCCAGGTAGACGGTGACGGAACCGATCATTGCCAACTCCAGGATCCGTAGTTGCTTGAGCGACAGGGACCGGCTCTTGTGTAGGAACGCCGTTGAACCTCCCAAAAGAAGAAGGAGAAAGAGGTGCATGATCCGTAGCGGAGTGGCCTCAGTGAAGACGAGACCATGAACAAAGAAAATCCCCACGGCCACACTGAGAATCAGTCCGGCAGCTCGGATTCGATGGCGCAGGAGGGATTGGGTCTCATCGGTGAGTCTGGGGCCGGTTCCCTCAATGAACTCCACCTGGGTGTCGCCCCAAGGTCGAGGCTCGAAAGGGGAGGTGGATGCGGTCTCGTTTGGCAGATTGATGCTCCATCGTCAGGGCGCTGAGATGTGACAGCGTCGATTGTGAAGTCACTTATTGTATAGGGAAATGTGGGGACAGCCTACTCGAAAAGAGGGGCCAGTCTCATCTGTCCCCTCTTTTCACTTTTTCTCTTACCGCCTGCCGCGGCCCTGACCTTGGCCTGGGCGCTGACCCCGACCCTGGCCTGAGCGCTGGCCCTGACCCTGGCGCTGCCCTTCACCCTGGCGTTGGCCCTGGCGCAGGTTTGCTCGTGCCTCTCCCTGCATCTCTTGGAAGTCTTTCAGCTGCCCGTCACTGAGCACGGTGGCGAGTTTCTGGTTTGTCTCCTCTTGCAACGCTTCTCGCTCGCTGCGAAAAGCCTCCATGGTTTCCTGGGAGCGTGACTGATCCTGGTACTGTTCCCGAAGCGCCTGCAGCTTTTCACGGCTCTCTTCAAAGATAGGCCGGAGCTCTTCTGCTTGTTGGTCCGATAAGTCCAGTCGCTCCTTGAGCCGCTCGATCTGTTCTTCAGGGTTTCGGCCATCCTGGGGAGATCCCATGGGCCGCTGTGCATAGGCAGACCAACCCATGATCAAAGCGAAGGCAATTGAGATCATCATCAGGGTTTTCACGATTTGTCTTTCCAATGTTTCTGTCATGCTGTTACTCCATCTTGTTTGCTGTACATTAAGTGTTGAAGTTCACTGGTTAAGACGAAGAACAGACAAAAATGTGTGTAAAGAATTTGTAATGATTTGTAAAGCCGTGAAAGCGGGTTAATAGGGGGATAGAGTAGACCGTCTCCATTTTTCTTGCCCCTTTTTTCCCCGCCAGCGCCAGCCCAGAATGGCGGCATACAGACTCAGGGAGACAACTGAGATCCATTTCCCGATGCGATAGCCTGCCGGCGCATACTCGATGCGAAGGTGATGATTTCCCGCACCCAGGGGAACGGCACGCAAGGTGTAGTTGGCGGGCAGAAGGTCGTAATCCTGTTGAACGCTGCCGGGAAGGGCCACTGCTCGCCAACCTTTGCTGTAGCTGTCCGTGATGAGCAAGATTGCGGGAGCCGAGAGGCGGGCTTCCACGACCAGATAATCGGTGCCCTTCTCGGTAATGGTGGCGGTCCCAGGCCGGTCAGTTTTGACGGGAGCCGGGTCAGGGGCAGTTTCCAGAATCACCAGTTGCCGAGGGTCGAAAGAGGAGTTGTTCATGGTGGAAAAAATGCGGTCGCGTTCCCCAATGAGCACCCAGTCCTGGATCAACTCCAGGTGCGACAGGGGCGAGGGGATCTCCTCGAAACCCTCTCTGCCGCCCTCTGAGAAAAAAACATAACGACCTCGCAGCATCCCGAAGAGGGGATGGATGCGCGACAGTTCCAGATACTGGCTAGCGCTCTCAGGGTTCTTGCCCTGGGTAAATGTCATAAACTCGGCATAGCGCTTGAGCACGCCGGGATCATGTCCCCAGATGTCCTGGGCACCTGTGCTGATGGCACTGTTCGGATTGGGGGGCAGTGAGACACGATAATCACCCGGATTGGCCTCGTAGAATTGCTGTATAAGAGGAAGCCGTGTCTCTTCCAGATCAAAAGTCGGTCTGTTGCTTATGGCGAAGGTAAACATTTCCAAGACGGCCAGCAACGGTACCAGATACACGGCTCTGGGGGTCACCCGTGTTCGCCGCAGCAGCAGACTGAAGAGCAGGCATGCAGCGCTGCAAAGGAGCACACCCTTGGCAGCAAACACGCCTGCACCGTTGACAAAGGCCTGGTCTTGATAGCTAGCCAGTGGCAGATAGGACTCCCCAGTGGCGGCCACCGCTGACATGAGTTGTCCCCACGTCCCGGCCAGCCCGGAGGCTGCCGAAATGTATATCCACAGGCCCACAGCGCCCACTGACAGTCCTGCAAATGACAGAAGATTTCCCAGACGTTGACGCCAGGGAGGGTCGTGCAGGAGATTGTCCAGGCCAATGCCGGCGAGCATGACGCTGAACATGGCTACCAGAAAAATGAACTTTGAATTGCCGCGAAACATGTCGAATCCCGGGACGGACCTGTACAGCAGATTGAAGAGGGGTGTGTAAGTCCCCAGAGCCAGAACCGATAGTATCAGCGTCATGGAAACCGAAGATAACCGCAGTTCCCGGCTGCCCCGCACAGCTCCCGACACCGCCAGGACAAAACCAATCACACCTATAAACAGCGACATCTCCCACAGATACCACCGTCCCCAGTAATGGCTCATGCCGCCGAAGAATCCTGGCACAAGGAGGGTGAGAAAGTTCTCTGGCGGGAAGGAGAACATGGCTGCAAACGCATAGGATATTCCGCTGCTTCGTACACTCTCGCCGGCTGCCTCCAGGCCGGCCAGGAGCTGCACTGCCGCCAGGGCTGCGGCTCCCACATACATGCTGCCAAATCCCAGCACCAGCAGTGGTCGTTGCTTTGCCTTGATAAGACGAAGCCCGGCATAGAGCCCGGCGGCGATAGCCGTGTAAAACACATACTGGGGATGGCCGGCCAGAATCTGCATGGTGATGGCAAACATACCGAGCAGACACCAGTTGAGGGAACGCTCTTCGAGCAGGCCATCCATGGCCAGAAACAGCAGCGGTGCCCACACCATGGCACAGAGATTGGGGAGGTGCCCGGCAGAGATATGCAGGAAATAGGGACCGGAGAACATGAAGAGGGTGGATGAAAGGAGGCAAGCTGCTGGATGCAGCCCCCGCTGAAAGGTCCAGAGATAGATAAACAGCCCGGCCAAGAACACATGGAGTGCAATGCTCACATTAATTGCCGTGGCAAGAGGCAGCACCAGATACAGCCAGTTGGGTGGATAGAGCAAGGCGGACTGAAAGCCTCCAAAGTATGGCATCCCCGAAAAGATGTGCGGATTCCACAGGGCCAGGTTGCCTTGGCTCAGCTGGCTGAAACCAAACTCGCGCCAATAAACGAACTGCGAGGACAGGTCGGTGCCCGATTGGGAGAGAATCACCTCATTCGCCGAAAACAGCACATCGACGAACATGAGCAGCGTCAATCCAAAGAGAACCAGAAGAGCCAGTTGGAAGGTTTTCTCTCGCATGTGTTTCTCAGAGCCGGAGTTGCCCCCGACGCGCTTGAAACTTTAAAAATGAATGTATTTTTCTATTTCCAAAGCACCGACTGTGGGCAGATGGGCTGGTTGGCTGGTACGGTGGAATATGAGCACTCCCTGAGTGAAAGGATTGTCGATTTCAATCGGAGCAAAGATCCTCCACGGAATCTCGGGTCGGGTTAAATTAGCCCATAAGACAGGAATGACGGCTTCCAGCTCAAATCCGCCCTCGCCATAGAGGGTCGCCAACAACTGAGAAGATCGCTCGGGTGAGCGGCCCCCCACAATCACGTAATCCGGAACCGTGTTTTCCCAAAAGAGATCTGCCCTCAACTCCGCTGCATGCTTCTTCGCAAAGGGTGCCTGGTTGGTTAAAAGCCCGCAGAATTTGTGTTCGGGATTATGATGAATTTGGATCGTATTCAAAGCTGTGGGTATGATGAAGATACAGTCGTCGTGTGATATCTCTTCTTGAATGAACTTGCTGATCGCCTCACTGCCCGTAGTGTAATCATTCATCACCTCTCCAACATACTGCACCAGACGAGATTGCAAGCCCATCCGGCCAAAAAAGTTAAAGGTCAGCACATTACTCGACAGGAGAATTATCAGGAAAAGCTCGGGCAGTCCGCGAAAGCGCGTTTTGCACAGCAGCTCGTAAATCCTGGCTGCCACAGCAGCGCTGAGGGGGATAAGGAGAACATAATAGCGCATATCTGTATCGCTGGCCGTCGAATCAGGGGTCTGAAGGGAAACGAGTGACACCGCAACGATGATCCCCATGCCATAAGCCAATGTCAAGAGAATGCTCTTGAGGTGGTTCACTTCCGCTCTGCCCAGCAGGGCGGCTCCCACGGCTCCGAAGAAGAGCATGCCCACCGGAAAAAACTCAAAGCGAACAGCGTCGCGCGGCACCATGAACATGAGGCGAAAAAACTTGCTTACATGGTCAGTTATTCCTGACTCCAATACTTGCCCCATCACATGGTCGTTGCGGAGACCAACCCAGGTCGCTGCTACCACTCCCACAAGAATAATCACAGCTAGAAAAATCAGATTTTTCCTATTGCGGTATCTCTCGCGTAGCAGACTGATGGTAATGACGGCCACGGCCGCTGCAGCATAAAGATATTGGCTCAAGACCAGTAAACAGAGGAACAGGGTTCCCAGGAGGATCCACCAACGGTATTGGCGGGCACGAGGAAGAGCAGCCCATACCCACAGAAGGCCGGCGAAAAACGTCAGGCCCAGGGCGTAGTAGCGAAGCTGGCGGATATACAAGAGGTATGGGACCGACAGAGCAAGAATCAGGGCCACCATCCAATATTCATCACTGTCAAACTCGTGCTTGAACCAGGCTGCCATGAGGGGAATCGAAAAGAGCCCAATGAGCACAAACAGAGTGCGCCCTCCCGCGGCACTGTCTCCAAAAATCTTCTGACTCAGACCAGCCACAAGGTATTGTAAAGGAGGCGAGTGGGTGTTGATCATGTCTTCATTGACCCACCCCAGCATCCCGTAGGCCATCAGGTTGCGTCCGTCCCACCCCACTATCTGGCCGGTCTCCATGAGATTGCGACCGTACACTGCGGTGAAAGCTTCATCGTCCCAAAAATCGTTATTTCCCAGGCCCCAAAAAGCTAGCAGCCCGGCCAGCACAGTCAAAGAAACGACTGCCCGCTTCCGGTTCAACGACTCTTTCCACCCTAGCCTTTGTTCAGGAATGTCCTGTTCCAATCTGAGTCCTTAGCTAGCGGGCCCGTGCTTGTTTGCCCTGAGAGCCTCTCTCAGGGCGGTGGCCGTGTGGTCCTGATCCTCTTCGGTGAATTCGTGAAAGAGAGGCAGGATGATGCATTGCTCCTGGGCCCGTTCGGATTCGGGCAGCGGCAGGGGCAGGGGGATATCGGCATAGGCCTCTTCGCGGTGAGCGCACATGATTCCCCGGCGCGTGGAGATGCCCAGGTCGAGCAAGTATTGCATCACCTCCCGCTGGACACAGCCTTCTGGTAAACGCACACAGTAACTTTGCCAGTTGCTGCGCGCCCAGGAAGGCTCCTCTGGCAGCAGCAGTCCGGGGATGTCGCCCAGAAGTTCTCGATACCGATCAGCCAGATAGCGACGCCGCTTGACGAGATCGGGCACCTTCTTGAGCTGTTCGCGACCCACCGCAGCCTGAATGTCAGTCAGGCGGTAGTTGTAGCCGAGAGCCGGGTAGGATTCAAAAATGACCTTGTTGGAACCGTGTCGCACTGCGTCGGACACGCTCATTCCATGCTGGCGCCAGTGGCGAAACTTTTCGTCCCACTGCTCATGAGAGGTGGTAAGCATGCCACCATCACCTGTTGTGATGAGTTTACGGGGATGAAAGGAAAAGCAGGCAATGTCTCCATGGGGCTTTCCGATCTTTTCCCAATTGCCCTCCCCCAGGATTTCGCTGCCGATGGCGCAGGCGGCATCCTCTACCACCGGAAGGGAATGGCGTTCGGCAATCTGGAGGATTGCTTTCAAGTCGCACGGCATCCCCATTTGATGGACACACAGGATGGCCCGGGTACGGTCCGTTATCGTTTGGTCTATGATCTCGGGATCCATGTTAAATGTGCCGGGCTGAATGTCTACAAAGACGGGTGTGGCGCCGCAGTAGCGGATGCTGTTGGCGCTGGCGATGAAGGAATGGCTGACGGTGCTGACTTCATCGCCCGGCTTGACGCCGACCGCCAATAGGGCCAGATGCAGGGCGCTGGTGCAGTTGGAGACGGCGCAGGCGTAAGGAGTTCCCACGAGGGAGGCAAATTCTTGTTCGAATGCGGCCACTTCAGGACCCTGGGTCACCCAAGCTGAGACAATGGGACGGCGTGACGCCTGCACCTCCGCCTCATCCAACCACGGTTTGGAGAGGGGAATGGTGCGAGTCTTATGGCCGCTTTTCGACATTCAGAGTCTCCGATTCCCAGTTGTGAACGACTTCCTGCTCCAACAATTCCTCTGCTGTCTGGTCGCTTGCCAGATACCACTGCTTCAGGTTCGTCAATCCCTGGCGCAGCGGGACACGCGGTGTATAGCCCAGCATCTCACGAGCTTTGGAGGCATCCGCCCACAGGCGGGGGACATCACCGGGACGAGGGTCATCCAGGAGGATCTCCGCATCGGATAGACCGACGACCTCAGCCACCTCCCGCGCCAAATCGACAATACGCAACTCCTGGCCTTGACCGAGATTAATCGTTTCTCCGAGTGCCTCTTTCGAGGAACCGGCCAGCAGAATTCCCGAAGCCGTATCGCTGACATAAGTGAAGTCGCGGGTCTGGGTTCCGTCGCCGAAAATCACCATCGGCTGGCCCGCCATAGTGCGCAGCATGAATTTCGGGATCACCTCTCCGCAATCTCCTTCATGATGGCAGTGAGGACCATAGGTGTTGAAGGGCCGCACCACGACCGTGGGATAGTCGTAAGTTTGATGGAAAGCCCGGGTGTAGCATTCCCCGGCCAATTTTGATGCTCCGTAAATGGTGCTGGGGAAAGTGGGAGCCTTTTCACTCTGCGGAGAGCTAAGCGTGGTGCCGTAGACTTCGGAACTGGAGACATACACAAAACGTCCCACTCCCACCTCTCGGGCCACCTCCAGCAGCTTAAGCGTGGCCGTTGCATTCACTTCATGGTTTTCCTGGGGAGAATGGATGGAGTGACGCACCCCCAAACAGGCCAGATGGAAGACTCTCTTCACTCCCTGCATGGCCTGGCGCATGCGGGATTCATCGCGGATGTCGGCGATCACCCATTCTACTTGATCGCTAGGGCAGCCTTCCAGGTTCTCGCGTTTGCCGTTGACCAGATTGTCGACGACCGTCACATGGGCCCCGGCCTTGACGAGCTGTCTGGTCAGCTCTGAGCCGATAAAGCCGGCGCCGCCTGTTACCAACATTCTTTCATCCGCCATCCTGACACTTCCCTTATCTCAACTATTGTCGCACACTTGCCGCATAGGCAGACACCAGGGCAAGCCCTTTCATACGCCTGCTTCCTTCTGCATGATCAGCATTCGATGTTTTGGTTGGGCAAGGCTTTCATGGGAAACGTCATGTTCTCCCACCAGATCCAGACCCCAGGATGCTTCCAGAAGCTGGCGGAGTGCTTGGCAGTCATAGAGGTGTGGCAACAGATACATGTAGTGAATCCGTTCCCTCAGCGCTGGCTCGTCGTATCGCCTGCCGTGCAGGACTTTGGCAACGGCCAAGAGGATCGAGTCAGTTAAGGGGCTGCGCAATAAGCGAAAGGCGCGACGGAGGGACCAGAGTATGTGGTTGTACGCGCAGGCATAAGGGATTGTTACCACCAACTTGCCTTCCGGAACCAGATCGGAGTTGATTTTCGCGAAGAGTGTTGCCTTCGGTGCATCGATATTCTGGAGAGTGGAGTCCGAGACGATCAGATCAAAAGGTTTGGCCTCGAAGTGCAGATAGTCAGCCACCTCAAAAGTCAACCGTTCTTCTGCTGACTGACCACGGGCATACTCCTTTGCCCGCTGGATATTCATCTCAGCAATATCGATCCCGATGAGATGAGCCTGGGGTAGTGCCTTGGCCAGGTCGAACAACTGCCGGCCGGTTCCACATCCCAGATCCAGAACGCGGAGAGATCGTTGGGCGTCCACATAGCGGAGAATGAGTTCTGTGGTTTGACGGCACCGGTCCTGAGGAGCCGTAAATGTCTTGTCCAGGAAATCCTCTTTTGCCATCAACTCGCTCGATTGACTCGGGTCTTTTCGAAGGCCCGCTCCAGCACCTCGCCGGGTGTGCTCCAGAGGTAGCGATTCGAACCAGACACATGTTCCAGAAAATGCCGGTAGGCGTCCAGGGCAGGTGCGTTGCCGGAGAATCGGGCTTCGCAATGGGTCAGCAGGACAACCACGCCTCCTGAACGGGAGATGGCCTCCCCACAGCGGATCCAGAACTGGAGGGACTCATCGGGAGAATATCCCAGAGCCTTGAGACTTCCGTCCCGAGGCAGGCTTATGGGAATCTCGACAATTCCTTCGATCTGAAAAGGTCGGGCGCTGGAACAACCGTTGTTGGGAACCGGGAAGAGCCCTCCAGATGTGGGAATACTGGTGTCATAGCGATAGAATTCCCGGAGGGATTTGAGCAGGCTGGGGGTGCGCAGCAGGGATGGGGAACGATAACCGATGATGTCATACCGCTGGATGAGCTCGCTTGCTCCTTCCAGTCTTTCTCTTTGCTGGTCGGGATCGCAAAAGGCCGTACGATTGGCATGGTCGTACCCGTGGATTCCGACCTCGTGTCCCCGATCCTTCAGCTCGTCCAGCAAGCCATAATCGATAGGCCAGCCGCAGGGCACAATATAGCTACTGGAGCGGGCGCCCACCTTTTCCTCTAACTCGAGAAACTTTCTCACAACGTTCTTCAGGCCTTCGGGTGAATCCAGGTCGTGAGAAAGCAGAACCGGTGTGGGACCCGAGCGGAAGGGTGAAGGCTCACTCCCACACAGATCGGATAGGAAGTCGACGCTCAAATCCAGGGGCCACCTGGGAAAAGTTGCCCAGCGCTCTGGGCGCCGACGCTTCCAGCGTCCCATGACCAAGGCTATCAGGCTGCGAAGCCGGGCCGGTACCATCTGGTAGGAAACAGGCAGGCGGGAGGAGACTGGTTGGCGGCGAGTATAGGCCGCTCGTGATCTCAAATCCTGGACATCTCGAGGGTTAATGGGAGGGATCTCCGCTGGGATTGTCAGGTTGTCATTCGCGTCGAGGTCATCAATGAGCCCGGCTTTCTCCAGTGTGGACCGAGGGAGAGATACCTGCATGCCCTTTGCCCAGGCCACAGGCGAATCGGCTGGGACCTCCCTGATTCGCACGGGAATCAGCCTCTCAATCTCCACGGCTGCTTTTGGCCTCCGGGTGTGCGCCGCCCTCTGTGAGAGTTGATAGGTTAGTCTTTTCGGGCTTGTGGGAAGACCTGGCCTGGTCGCTGATGAAGTAGAGAGGCCGGCGAACAACCTCCGCATAGATACGGTAAAGATATTCCCCCACGATACCCATCAGGAAGCACTGGATTCCGAAGAACAGAGCCATAGTCATCATTTGACTCGTCCACCCCAGCACCGGATTGCCGGTCAACCAACTATAAAACAAGTAAACGGCAAGTGCGATGGTCAGCAGAAAGGCAACAACTCCCACCAATGTAATCAGCCTCACTGGCAGGAAAGAAAAACCGATGAAGGCATCGTACATGGTTATGATCATCTTGCTGAGGTTCCAACCGGAGACACCGGAAACACGCCGTTTGCGGTCGTAGTCGACCACTGCCTGCTCAAAGCCTGTCCAGGCTGCCAAGGCGAAGGTAATGCGGTTGCGCTCTTGAAACTGGCGCATGCACTCAGCTACGCGTCTGTCCACAAGGAAAAAGCTGCCGGTGGTAAATTGGGATCCGTGGGGCATGGCGAACCGGCGCATCAGTCTGTAGAACAAATTGCTGGTGAGGATTCGCCAGAATCGATCCTTTCTGCTCTGACGACGTCCCCACACGATCTGGGCTCCAGCTTCCCACTTCTTGAGAAACTCGAGAATCACTTCTGGGGGGTCCTGTAGATCGCAGGCCAGGATGGTGATGACATCTCCATCGGCTTCGGCAAAGCCCGCACTCAGTGCGGTATGGGAACCGAAGTTTCGTGAAAGTCGAATGCCCTGGAATCGGGGATCTCT
>JAPUKI010000289.1 GCA_027295745.1 Acidobacteriota bacterium | reverse complement strand
AACGGCATGGTGGTGGGAAACTACCTGGGCCGGGCCGGGCTCAATGTCTTGGTGTGTGAGCGACGACTGGAGTCCGGGGGTGGGCTTTCCAGTGACGAGTTCACCGTTTTGGGCTGCTGGCATAACACCGGCTCCTACTATCACGACACGGTAGATGTCACTCCGATTTATGAGGACCTGAATCTGCGCGATGCCAACACGCTCTATCTCCATCCCTCCGTACAGAGCAGCCTTCTCAAGCAAGATGGGGAGAGCCTAACCCTTTATTCTGACCTCGACCAGACGGTCTCGAATCTTTCTCGCTGGTCCCAACAGGATGCCGAGGTGTGGCGTCGACACTCTGAGTCTTTTCAGGCCGCCTTGCATGCCCATTACCAGCCCTACCTTCTCAATCTGGCTAGCAACGGGATGGGATATGAAGGCTTTGATTCCCGCGCCGAGTTGACTCCGCTGGAGGCCATTCAGGCAGATTTCCAGCATCCCTTGACACAGGCGCTTTTGCTCAGCCACTTCATGGTTCCGCGGGGGATTTTGCATGACTATGCAGGGGCAGGCCGTTTCCTCGAGTTGGTGGTGGGCACAGCCACAGCGAGCCGAATAGTGGAGGGGGGAAGCCATGAGCTGGCTCAGTCTCTGTGGACGCAGCAGTTGAGAAACAATGGCTGGATCTGGGACTCCACTCCCGTGAAGCGAATCCTGATAGAGAACGGCCAGGCTGTGGGCGTGGAAACTTCCACTGGGCGGAAGCTTTTTGCCAAGGTGGTGGTCAGTACGCTGGACCTCCACACCACTTTCCGGTCTTTGGTGGGTGAGGAACACATTCCTGCGGAGCTGGGCCAGCGATTGGGTGACTTTCAGTGGGAGGAGTTTTCGCTGTTCGTGATTCATGCAGCGCTGGATGAGGCGCCTCAGGTCAGGGCAAAGGATCCGAGCGCCGCAAAGGCTCTTCGTTGGACCCTGGGTTTCGAGTCAGCTGAAGACGTCCAGGAGCACGTTGCCCAAATCCAGCGCGGCGACCTTCCCAACCGCCTGGGAGCCATCGTCTCCTGTCCTTCCCTGCATGATCCCTCCCAGGCCCTGCCGGGAAAACACACTTTTCTCATATGGCAGATCGTTCCTGCTCAGCTGAAGAGTGGAGCCTGGAGTGATGTCGCCGCCTCTTATACCGAGCAGATTCTCGGTTGGGTAGGCGAGTACTTTCCCAACCTCACAAGGAAAAGTTTCCTGCGGCAGGCCTCCATGTCTCCTGATGACTTTGTGACCAAGTGGCGCTATCCCCAGGGGGCAGTCTTCGGGGGGAAATCTGCCGGGGCACAGCTGGGTGCCAGCCGACCGCTGCCTGAACTATCCAATTTCCGAACGCCCATCAAGAATCTGTACCTGGGGGGAGCGTACATGCATCCGGGTGCCGGAATCGAGGGAGCTCCCGGCTATATCGCTGCCAAGGTGATTGCCAGTGATCTGGGACTTTCGATTCCAGCTTCTATCTGAGCAGAAAGGCTAAAACTGTGGCAACAAACCCAGATCATGAATACGACGGAATTGTGATCGGAGGCGGTCACAATGGGATGATTCTCCAGGGGTATCTTTTGAAAGCCGGACTCTCCGTGGCTTTAGTGGAGCGGCACCTGGAGGTGGGAGGGGGATTGGATGCCCATGAGAATCCCCGAGCCCATGGTTTCTGGCACAATATCCACTCACAAAACCACCGAGGCGTTCCCGACCTGCCCTGGTTCAAAGACCTGGAGTTAGCCAGTTATGGGCAGGAATACATCCGACCCGAGATTGCGGTGGGCATGTTGTTTCGGGATAAGACATGTCTGCTCTGGCACAATCATGATGTCGAGCAGACCTGTTCGAGTATCGCCCGCTTTAGCGAAAAAGACGCCAAAACCTTTCGTGATTTTCATCGGCGCTTCAAACCTGTGGTTCAATCCATCATCGGACCGGAGACCTTCTCGCCCCCCATGGCGGCCGAGAAAAAAAGAGAGCTGCTCGAGAAAAGTGAGGTTGGAAAGCTCTATTACGAGTTTGCACATCGTACCATCAGTGATGTGGTGGAGGAGGTCTTCGAAAGTGACCAGGTAAAGGCCATGGTGAGCTACCTGTTTTTGCTTCGAGGCAATGAACTGGGTGAGCCGGGGCAGGGTTATATCGTGCCGGTAGCCTGTGCCGCCGGAATCTCTTCCACCATCTCGCGAGGAACTTCCCACCGCATGGCCCATACTCTCAACCAGATGGTGATCAAAAGTGGCGGAGAAGTTTACGAAGGTCAGTCAGCAGTGGAGATTCTTCTCGAAGATGGGCGTGCCGTGGGGGTGCGCCTGGCAGATGGGCGCATCTTGAAAGCCCGCAAGTTCGTAGCCAGCACGCTCAACCCACAGCAGACCTTCCTCCAGTTAATGGACGGCGAGAAGATCGATTCGACATTGAAAAAGCGGGCCGAGAATTTCAAGTACTCGCAAACCACTCCCATTCTCACTGTTCACCTGGCTTTGCACGAACGGCCCAGGTGGGCGGCAGCGGAGTATGATCCCAACGTCATGAAGGCCTGGCTGATGGTGATGGGTGTGGACAGTACAGAGGACATTCGCCGCGTGATTGAAGATTGCTATGCGGGTCGGGTTCCCACACGGCTTCAGCTCATCGGAGGCGTTCCCACCGTCTTTGATCCCACCCAGGCACCGGAGGGGAAGCATGTGGCCTGGTTCTGGCAGGTTGCGCCTTACTCTCTCAAGGAAGGTCCCCAGCACTGGGATGAGATCATCGATGAACTGTGTGAAAAGGAAATTGAGCTGATCCATCAATATGCTCCCAACATCAATAAGGACACCATCGTGGATTGGTTTGGGCTGAGTCCGTTGGATGTTGAGCGGCACCTTCCCAACATGCAGCATGGGGACTGGATGTGCGGAGAATTGAGTGCGGATCAATTTCTGGACAAGCGACCCTTTCCGGAGTGCTCTCAGTACAGCACTCCCGTCGAAGGCCTGTACCTGGCGGGTTCCTGCTGCCATCCGGGTGGCAATATTACGGGGGCCCCGGGCTACAATGCCGCTCAGGTGATCGTCCGAGACACGGGTGCAAATCAGTGGTGGAAGGCTCCCGATCTGGAGAAAATCTGGACCGATCTTAAACCCTAGCCGGGATTATGCATCAATTTTCTACTGCAGTGCCGCAATCATCCAGCGTGCGTTGCGCACCGACTGCGTTGTGTTCGGAGTTCGGGGACAGGCCCAAGAATTCTCCCCGAATTCGGGGCCTGTCCCCGAACTCCGAACCCGCTGGCGGGTCGCACGCCTTGTCATCGCGGCGCCCCAGCGGCACTGTGTCACGAAAACCTATGCATAGTCCCGGCTAAGAGGATCAGGCCCGCAAGGACCAGAACTCCTCCCGCCGCACGTCCCATCAGGTCTCCACCGGGAAAGATCTTCTCAGCCAGCACAAAGATCGCAATCAGTCCCACCCAAAGGAGGTTCATCACGCCTGCCACAAAGAGCAATGCCATGAGGGCCCAGCAACAACCGGTGCAGACTCCACCGTGTCGGAGACCCATGAGCAAAGCACCCCCAATCCCTTCTCTCCAATTCCTGGTGAGGAACTCAAGGGGCGACCTGCAATGTCTCAAGCAGGCACTTTTCAGAGGCGTCCACTGAAAGAGACCAGCGGCAATCAGTACTGCCGCCCCCAGAATGGGGCTCGTGCTCACCATGGTGGGAGAGAGCAGAGCCGCCGAGTGCAAGCCCCACTGAGCCAATGTGGCCATCAAGCTAAAGAGCGTCCAAACCACCAGATAGCCGAGCACAAAGATCGCTGTGGGAGCCAAAGGACTTCGCTCCGGGAATCGCTTTCGGTTTACGGTGGACAACAACAGGACCATGGGAGAAGCGGAAGGCACCATCATGGCGACCATCATGACCGTCCACATGACAAAGGTCAGGAGGAGGTCTATCATTTCCCAGGGCACGATTTGAGCCAGAGCCATGTCCATCCCCACCTTCATATTTCCCATCTTCCCAGCCAGGTAAAACATGTAAGCCCAGGCAAGCAATGAGACTGCCGCCAGACCTGTGATGACAATCAGGCGATCCCGCTTGAGCACCCATTCAATGGAGGTATGGCTCTGCAGTTGCTTTGGCATGGGTGAGAAAAACTGGTGTGATTCCGCGTGGAGTCTAGTGGAGACAAGGGCAGGAGTCAAAGGAGGGTTCACGGCACAAGGAAAAGCAGCGCATCACGAATCCTGAATAGTTCTAGGTCTGGGAAGAACGTGGTAAGATCCTCTTTTCCAGGGTGCTTCGATTCTTGTGGGAGGTGAAGAAATGACAAAAGCTGACTTGACCGAGAGCGTGGCCAAGAGTTCCCAGCTCACCCAGCGAGAGGCTGGATTCATCGTCCAAATCGTCTTGGATAGCGTCGTGGACGCTTTAAAATCCGGAGATAAGGTCGAACTGAGAGGCTTCGGCAGCTTTCGTTTGCGAGAAAGAAAACCACGACAGGCTCGAAATCCCAAGACCGGTGAAACATTCCAGGTCCCCGCTAAAACGGTTGCCTATTTTACTCCTGGAAGAGGTTTAAAAGAGTTCATCAATTCCTAACAATTGAGAACTGTGATCCAGCCCATCCGCGGAACCCCATTGAAAGATGAAGAAACGAACAGGTACATTGATTTCGCCCTACGGCGGTAAACTGGTTGACCTCTTGGTCTCGGCCGAGGAACTCCCCAACCTCAAAGCCCATGCCAGCCAGCTTCCTTCAATTCGGATCTCGGAAAGATCGGTCTGCGACCTGGAGCTGCTGGCCATGGGAGCTTTCTCTCCCCTGGAGCGTTTTATGGGTCAAGAGGATTACCAGCGAGTGTTGGCTGAAATGCGCCTCACGGATGGGAGTATTTTCTCGATTCCCATTACCCTACCCGTTGACCCTGCTCCCCACATCCGTCTGGACCAGCAAATTGTCCTGTGTGACGCCAAGAATGAACTCCTGGCCCTCATGACGATCGAAGAGATCTACGAGTGGGATCTTCCCCAGGAAGCTCAGAAAGTTTGCGCGACTCTGGATGTTCGCCACCCTCTGGTGGCGGAGATGCACCGCTGGGGTCGCCTGAACATCTCGGGACGCTTGCAGGTTTTGCAGCTTCCCCAACACTATGACTTCCAGGATATACGCCTGACGACAGAGCAGACCCGCCAGCGATTGGCGAAGTTGGGCCGT
>JAPUKI010000288.1 GCA_027295745.1 Acidobacteriota bacterium | reverse complement strand
GACCCTCCGCCTCCGGGGCATCCTCCGTCCAGCTTAAAAACACCGTCCCGTCGGGAGTCACTTTCAGGTACTGATCGGCAGGATGGCCCTCAGGATCTCCCACCGGAATGGATTCGTTAAAGGAAAGAACGGTTGCCCCTGAAGCGTCGTCTGCTTCCGTGCTGCTGCATCCGGACAGGGTCAGTAAGAAGCCCGCAAATAAAAGAAGTGCTCTTTTCATGATATCCACCTCGTGAAGTTCAAAATGTGCATAGATGACTTTCTTTTGGCATGCTACATCCTTAGGATAAGCTGGGTCAATCAGGGATATCGAGTCCGACCGGTGGCTTTCTTGACTCCACTTGTTGGGCCCACGTACAATCAAGTGGCACCTAGGTTTTGAACCTGATCTGGCGGACCCAAGACGATGCCCAAGTCACTGCTTGAATCAACGAACGATCAAACTGTGAGAGACATGTGTGCCCAAGCCTGCTCCCTTCGTGACCGTGGAAAGGGCCGTGTGGTCAGCTTCTCCCCCAAGGTCTTTATCCCTCTGACCAGACTGTGTCGGGACTTTTGCAACTACTGTGTCTTTCGACAGAGTCCGCGGCAGGCGGAAAACCTTTATATGAGCCCTGAAGCAGTGTTGGAGGTGGCTCAAAAAGGAGAAGCAGCAGGCTGCCGGGAAGCGCTGTTTGTTTTAGGGGAAAGACCGGAAGAGCGTTATTCAGAGGCTCGGAAATGGCTCCAGGACCACGGTTACGAGAGCACCATTCACTATTTGCGAGAGATGTGTGAGCTGGTGCTCCGGGAAACCGATCTTTATCCTCACAGTAATCCTGGCACCCTGACTCGAAGTGAGCTTCAAACTCTCAGAGAAGTGAACGTTTCGATGGGTTTGATGCTGGAGAGTACCAGCGAGCGTCTTTACCAGCCGGGAGGTCCCCATGAGCACGCTCCCAGTAAACACCCACAGGTCAGGTTGAAGACCCTGGAGATGGCTGGCGAGCTGCAAATTCCTTTTACCACAGGTCTTCTGGTCGGAATCGGTGAGACGCCCCAAGAAAGGATCGACTCTCTTTTAGCCATCAAGGATCTGCAGGAGCGTTTCGGCCACATCCAGGAGTTGATTATTCAGAACTTCTGCGCCAAGCCAGCCACACCGATGGAGAAGGCCCCCCAGGCCTCTCCGGAGGAGATGCTGGAAACGGTGGCCCTGGCACGGATTCTACTGGGTCCGGAGATGAACCTTCAGGTGCCGCCCAATCTCAGTTCACCCTACCTGAGGTATCTCGATGCGGGGATCAACGACTGGGGAGGAATCTCACCGGTCACCAAGGATTACGTCAACCCGGAAGCCCCCTGGCCACACATCGGGAAAATGCAGCAGGAAATGAAGGATCATGGATATCAACTTCGGGCACGGTTCCCCATCTACCCGGAATATTTCATGGAAAGATCTGACTTTCTCCCACCAGAACTGCTCCAGCAGCTTCGTGGTGAGGCGGATGGGCAAGGTTACTTGCACGGGTGCGACTGGAGCGGCGCTCCCTTCCCTGCTCCATTGGAGCCATACCGTGAACTCCAGCTATGAAAGAAGCGATTGAAAGTTACCTGAAAACTGCGACGAGCAAGACTGCCAATATACTGGAGCGCTCGCTCACAGGGCAGGACCTTTCCGAGGATGAAGCCACAAGCCTGTTTTCCGCAACGGGTACGGACTTTTGGGCTGTGTTATCGGCTGCCGACACTCTTCGTCACGAGACCGTAGGGGAGGAAGTCAGCTATGTGGTGAACCGCAACATCAATTTCACCAACGTTTGCGTCAAGCGCTGTAGCTTCTGCGCCTTTAGTCGTACCTATCGCAATGATGAAGGATACTATCTACCCCAGGAGGAAATTCTGCGAAGGGTCCGTGAGGCCTATGAATATGGGGCAACGGAAGTCTGTATCCAGGCAGGACTTCCCCCGGGCATGGAAGGGGATCTGTACATCCGTCTGTGCCGAGCCGTCAAGGAAGCCATACCTGCACTCCACATCCATGCCTTCTCTCCCGAGGAAATCCTCTATGGAACGCAATGCTCCGGTATGAGCTTTCGCGAATACTTGTCGGAGCTGAAAAGTGCTGGCATCGGGAGTCTGCCCGGGACTTCCGCAGAGATACTGGTTCAGGAAGTGCGAGATCGCATCTCACCGGGACGGATCACCACTAGCCAGTGGATCGAAGTTATTCAAACCGCTCACTCGCTTGGAATCCCCACCACGTCGACCATCATGTACGGTCATGTAGAAACCACTCGCCAATGCGCACGGCATCTTCTGTTACTGAGGGATCTGCAACGGCAGAGCGGAGGTTTCACCGAGTTTGTCCCACTGAGCTTTATTCACACCGATGCTCCCATGTTTACGGATGGACTAATCAAAGATGTGCGGACAGGAGCCAGTGGAATGGAGGTGCTGAAGATGCATGCCATTTCTCGTCTGGTTCTCAACCAGGACATTCCCAACCTCCAGGTTTCATGGGTGAAGGAGGGATTGAAGTTATCCCAGGCCTGCCTGGCTGCTGGTGCCAACGACATGGGCGGGACCTTGATTAACGAAAGCATCTCCACATCGGCCGGAGCCACTCATGGACAACTGGTTCGCCCTGTCCATCTGCGCCGTGTGATTCGGGATGCGGGCCGCATTCCGGTCGAACGATCGACCCTCTACAAAGAACTGCACCGTTTTGACAGCGAGAAAGTTGCGAAGCTGAATCCTTTGGACCGTCTTTCCGATGAAGAGGCCCGCCGCTTCGGCTCCTATGAGCAACTGACCCAAATGGATCGGTTCAGATTTCAGGCACCCCAGAAAAGCGCCGAAAAGATTGCTGGATCCTGAATGACTCAACTAGGTCCAGCCGGTTTCTGATCTATGGCCTACGCGCTGACCGTTTTTCGTTTGTTCCTGATCTTCCCCTTTGTCTTTCTCATGACTCGAGAAGATGCCGCTTCCGCCGTGTTGGCAGGGATTGTGTTGGTGGTGGCGATCGTATCGGATATCGTCGACGGACCGGTTGCGCGGCGTCTGGGAACCGCCAGCGTGACAGGTCGCGCGGCTGATCACACTGCCGATTTTCTCTTCGTGACCTGTGGCCTGATGGCAGGCGCCACCCGTGGAGTGTTCCCCTGGATCCTTCCCCTTTTGATCGCCACCGCCTTTGCCCAGTACGTGATCGATTCCTATTGGCTGCATCGCCAGCGAGAGCTCCGCATGAGCTGGCTGGGCCGCTGCAATGGGATGCTCTATTTTGTTCCCCTGGGCGGTGACATTCTGATTCGTCTGGGTCTCCACGTTCTGGAGCCTTTGCTCACTCTGGTGGTCTGGACACTACTGGTCAGTACCCTGCTCTCCATCGCCGACCGCCTGGCAGCGCTCAACCCGCGTTCCCAGAAGCAGAGCAGAGACCAGGCCGGCTAATTCCCCTGGCCAAAGAGCTCTCGATTGGCCCGCCGCAGAAAGAGAAGGCCGATCGAAGCATTGAAAAAGATAAAGAAATTGTGCTGGACGAAACCAAAGGTGCTCATCTCACCTGGTCTTTCGGGAAAGAGGATCACCCAAAGAAGAATCGCCACCGAGCGCATGGGGCCGGGTGAAGCGGCACCGAAGAAGATCACCGGCAGATAACCCACCATTTCACTGAAATTGGCCTCCACACCAAAGAGTCGCAGGGACAGAGTATAGACCAGGACTGCCCCCAGCATGGCCGGCGAGCGCAGAATCAACACGGCTCCATACTGCCAGGCTTTGGCCTGCCGGAAGGAGTGGAACAGGGCTCTGTCGCGAAATGCCACCCCTTTCCCTATTCGGCCGCTAAAGAAGAGATGGAACACGACAAAGAACACACCCGCGCCCAAGGCGATCCAGGGAATGAGATGAAAGATTTCAGGAAAGCGATCCCACTGGAGGGTGATGCCGATGGTGGCCCAGCCGAGCAGATAGTAAAACTCACAGAACATGACAAACAGCATGCTGGAACCCACTTCCCAACCGGGAACCCCGTCTCGGCGATTTAAATAGAGTGCCATGGCCCCCTTGCCCACCTGCTCA
>JAPUKI010000287.1 GCA_027295745.1 Acidobacteriota bacterium | reverse complement strand
ACCTGGAGCCTCTTGCTGAAAAGATGGGGATGACCCCGCTTCATTATCGCTACCAACCGATCCTCTTCGTCCAAGACAAGGCCACCCTCCACAGTGTATGGATCCGACCTCTGTCCAGCAGGCACAATCTGCAGTTCTCGTTCGGGAAGTAATTGATGCCCGCTGACCTTGACTACGGTAGGGGAGGTAATCCTCCACTCTTCCCCGTTCA
The DNA here is from genome assembly GCA_027295745.1 of Acidobacteriota bacterium. Lineage (GTDB taxonomy): Bacteria > Acidobacteriota > UBA6911 > RPQK01 > JADFOI01 > JADFOI01. Next base: position 2,342 of record JAPUKI010000287.1, on the reverse strand, counting down.
GGGAAACGACTCGGAGTCCAGTCTCCTTGAGAGCCGGACCAAATGCCAGGGCGTGTCCTTCAAGGCCCGGAGACTGCAGAACCACCACGGCAATCCGCTCGTCTACTCCAATGAGCCGGGCAGAATGTTCCTTCCCATCAAAGGTTGTTACCGACACACGGGCTCCAGGCAGACTCAGCTCCGGCCAGTAACTTCCCACATAGGAGACAATGTACCCGCGAGAATCGATGATCACGCCCTGCAGTTCCGCCATTTCATGAACGTGAATTTGAGGAAGATAGCGGCTTTCATGGACTACTCCGGAAAACTCACGGTCCAGATAAACCTTGACCAGTGAGTGTCGAAAATCCTTTTGCGCCTGAAGAGGGATCGATGAGCAGACCACCAGGAGGGCTAATGAAAAAGAGAACCAGCCAAAAGAATTCAGCGAAAAGCTCTTCTTTCCGGGTGCGAAGTACTCTTTCGTCTGCTCAGTAGCTAGCATGTTCCAGGTAAAAATCGTGGTGTAACTGGGTTGTCCGGATCTTGATTCGGGAAGGCAACCGCAAGATATACTCTGGTTGAGAGGGGCTGCTCAAAATCACCTCCACATAGGGAGCAGGAGCTGGGAGGGGTTCCACCCGTCCCGAAGCATTCACCAGGCTCCCGGATCGGGACTCATCCTCTTGAACGATGGAGCGGGCAGCCAACACCGGCTCCTGTCTCGTCTGAACGACCCTCACCCAGAGGAAGCCCGCCGAGATCAAGATCAGCAAGCCGACAACAAAAACGGGTCTCCAGAAGACTTGCCCACCAGAGGAGGCCGCCAACCTCTGATGAATCCGTGAAGCGAAGTCAGTGGGGGCTTCCACCGTCTCTCCCAGTAAACGACTGATCTCTTCCATGGACAGAAGGTCTCGGTAAAGCTTCTCACACTCACCGCAGCACCGGATGTGGTCCTGCACTTCGGCCTGTTCGACCGCCCTGATGTCTTCTGCGAGTATCAATTCAACCTGTTTACAGGTCATAAGACCCCCGACAGTTTTTCCCTCAGCAACATCTTGGCTCGGTGAACACGTGACTTCACGGTACCGAGCGAGATGCTGAGAATCGTGCTGAGCTCTAGATAAGAAAGCTCCTGGACTTCCTTGAGGATAAACGCTAACCGATAATTCTGGGGAAGTGAATCGATGGCTTTCTGCAATCGCTCCAACTTCTCGTCCCGGGCCAGGCTTCTCTCCGGAGAATAGCGAAGATCGGGCAAGCGATGGGTCTCGTCCCCTCCCTGAAACCGCCCCGTAACGTTGTAAAAAAAGAAGCGACCTTTGCGCTCACGACGTCTGATTTCGTCGATGGCCAGATTGGTGCCAATCCGGTACAGCCAGGTGGAAAATTGATACTTTCCCTGATAGCGATTGGCATTCCGATAAACCCGGATGAAAGCCTCTTGTGCCAGATCCACTGCCATATCGTAGTCGTGAATGAGCCTGCTCAAGTAGTTCACCAATTTATCTTGATAGCGGTTGACCAGAATCTCAAAGGCGTATTCGTTGCCTTTCAGATAAGCGGAGATGAGCGCCTTATCTGCGCTTCTCGAGATGGGCTCTGAAATCGCTATCTCAGTCATGCGATCGTGGGTTCGTGCAGTCGAGCAGTCGTGCAGTCGTACCGTATGTCATCGATGACAGCAACCCGAAAGGCACGTTCGAACTGACGAATGCACAGCTTCATGAAATGATACCTCGTCCTAACACACCTATTACATTCTCTCTTGTTTTAACGAAAAATGCGACCGTTTGTTCCGAAAATTATGCTATGGGCGCACAGTAGGTCACTGCCTGCTGAGGCATGTGATTCCCACGAGAGACCTCCGGAGCCCCAACGGGGCGACAGGAAATAGCCAGGGGCGCAAGCCCCTGGTAATTGAGCAGTTTTGAAAGGAGCCCTGTAAGGGCGACACTCCGAAATCTTTTCTCTCTGTGCCGCCCTTACAGGGCTCTTATCCGGGTGTTCCAGATTCCAGGGGCTTGCGCCCCTGGCTATTTCCTGTCGCCCCGTTGGGGCTCAAGAGCACCGTGCATTCCGTAGAGGACGCGAATCGCGTGGAGTGGATATCTTGGCACAACTTGTAAACCATGTGCTGGCACTGTACACCAGAGGTGCCCCACACACTCTGAAAGCCCATCTTGATTCTGCTATTTCGCCTCCAACCAGGAGGGTCCTACCGCCAGATCGACCTGCAGTGGCACCCTCAATTCGGCCGCCCCTTCCATTTTCTCCTTCACCAGCTTCTTCATCTTTTCGACTTCCGAGTCTTCCACTTCGAACAGGAGTTCATCATGGACCTGAGAGATGAGTCTGCT
>JAPUKI010000286.1 GCA_027295745.1 Acidobacteriota bacterium | reverse complement strand
ACAGCCCAACTATTCGACCTATGAGAAATTACGGGCCCAGTTGCCCGGCGATATCACTCTCATTGCGGCCGGAGGAATCAGCCGCCCGGAACACGTTTCCAGGCTTAAGGAGATGGGTGTCGATGGGGTTGTGGTGGGACGGGCTTTGTACGAAGGAGACAGGGTATGGGAGAAGCTGATTGATGCTGGCTAAGAGGATCATCCCCTGTTTGGATGTCTCGGGAGGACGGGTGGTCAAGGGAGTCCACTTTCTGGACCTAAAAGATGCAGGGGATCCCGTCGAGTTGGGACACCGCTATTATCGAGAAGGTGCCGATGAACTGGTTTTCCTGGACATCACGGCCACGGTGGAGAAACGGAAAACGGTGGTGGACTGGGTCAAGCGGGTGGCCGATTCAATCTTTATTCCCTTTACCGTAGGTGGGGGGATCGGTACTGTTGGTCAAGTTCATGACCTGCTGCGGGCTGGAGCCGATAAGGTTTCGATCAATAGTGCGGCGGTGAGAAATCCTGACTTGTTGCGTGAGGCCTCCCGGGCCTTTGGATCTCAGTGCATTGTCCTGGCAGTGGATGCCAAACGAGCCCAGGCAAGCTGGGAAGTATTTATTAACGGAGGGCGAGTGGCAACAGAGCGCGATGCCATCGAATGGATTCGTCAGGGAGAAGAGCTCGGGGTGGGGGAAATTCTTCTCACCTCCATGGACTATGATGGCACCCAGGAGGGATACGATCTGAAGCTCCTGCGAGCCGTCTCTGAGTGCATTCGAATACCCGTCATAGCCTCTGGTGGAGCCGGTGCACCTGAGCATCTTTTAGAAGCTCTCGAAGCAGGGGCGGACGCGGTTTTGGCAGCCAGTATTTTCCATTACGACCAGTATTCGATCGCTGAGGTGAAGGAATATCTGGCAAGAAACTCGGTGATTGTGAGAACTCAAAGCAAGATTTCAGAATTCAGAATCCAGAATCCAGAGTGACAGGAGCCTAGCTTTATCATGGATTTCGAGCAGTTGGATTGGAAGAAGATGAAGGGTTTGATCCCGGCCATTGTTCAAGATGGGAACACCGGCCGGGTCCTGATGCTGGGCTTTATGAACCAAGCGGCTCTGGAAAAGACTCTGGAGAGCCGATTGGTGACTTTCTGGAGTCGTAGTCGGAAAGCCCTTTGGACAAAGGGAGAGACTTCCGGGAATTATCTGAAGCTGCACAAGATCAGTCACGATTGCGACTGCGATGCTCTGATCGTGGTGGTTGAGCCTCAGGGGCCCTGTTGTCACCGCGGTACGCTTTCTTGCTTCGCTCTGGACGACGAATTCACCGGTCCTGAGTTCTTGGGATATCTGGAGCGGCTGATTGCGGATCGGCGAAAAGAAATGCCAGCTGGTTCCTACACCGCGGCACTGTTTGCCCAGGGACTACCCGAGATGGCAAAAAAAGTGGGTGAAGAGGCTATTGAGGTGGTCCTCTCAGTGACTCAAGAGAAGCGCCGATCCATTGAAGAGACTGCTGATCTACTCTATCACCTGTTGGTTTTTTTGGCTGAGAGGGAGGTCCCGTTCGGGGACGTGATGGAAGAGTTGCGAAGCCGGCATTTCAAATAGGGGATAGGAGGCAGGAGGCGCGCTTCGTGCGCCGAGAGAACTCGCTTCGCTCGTGGAGAAATACTCGCTCCTCTCGTAGAGAGAACTCGCTTTGCTCGTAGAGAGAACTCGCTCCGCTCGTGGAGAGATACTCGCTCCGCTCGTAGAGAGAGCTTTCAGTTGTCTATTGTCAGTTGTCCGTGGTCAGATTTTGAAGTTGTTTGGGATTTGGGATTTGGAGTTTGGAATTTCCGACGGCCTTGGGCCGGCGGTGTCAGTTGTCAGGTGTCAGCGGTTCCCCCAGGTAAAGAGGTGTGAATTTCCCGTCCTGAATCTCCAGTGCCGAGGCCCGGCCACCTTTGTAATAGCTTGAGAGCATCCCGCTATCGATAAGAAAGATCTTTTCCTCAAACCGTGCCTGGATATGCCCGGGGAGCTGCGGCGTGTGGCCCACCACAAAATGCTTTGCGCCATAGGCTTTTAGCAGAAGCGGTAGGTGTTGTGCGCCCTCCTCTGGTGACCACTGGGCGAAGCCCCGGAACCAGAGGGGCCCATCCGGGTGAATGCTGAGCCAGCTGCCGTAAGTGAGGAACTCTTTCAGGATCGTGACTTGCTCTGGCTCGGATCGGTCTGTTTCCCTGGCCCGGTCTTCTTGTTGCTCAATTACTGCCTGGGCTGCGGAGGTGATCTCATTCAAGTCAAAGAAGGGCAGAATCAGTTTCTCTTTCACCATGTACTCGGTATAGGTGTCAAACGCCTGAATCTCCGCCTTGATTCGCTGGTTGAGTTCCGTCACCTTCAAGGAGGCTAGATTGGGATGGATGCCGCCATGCAGAAAGATGGTATCAGCTATCTGCACGATTGCCGGCCGCTCCCGCAGCCAGCGACCATACTTCCCTTTTGGCTCCAGGGCTTTCCGGAATTCGATGAAGCCGGGCGGGTGTGCCTGCATCCATTGCCTTTCAGACTCGGAAGTAAATGGGGTCGGCTCCTCCAGGGTCTGAGCACGCCTCTTGAGTAATTTCACGTAATCCTGATAAGCATCCTGGCGACGTTTTTCCGACTTGTCGTCTGCGAAACTGAAATAGGTTTCCGGCGCCACATAGCGCAGGTCTCCCATGAGATTCATCACTTCATGGTTACCCAGCAAAACGATGACCCGTCCGCCACTCTTGGACGCCTCTTTTTCCAGAGCCATCAGCAGATCCATGACTTGGCGATCTTTGGGACCCCGATCCAAAATGTCCCCCGTCTGCACCAGGGTCGCATTCCCACCCCTCCAATGGTGCTGATGGTCAATGATCCCCGATTCCTGAAGGATCGCCACCAAGGCATCGAAGTCACCATGAATGTCGCCCACGGCCAGCAGACGGGCTGAAGCCGTCGCTCCCATGGCCGAGGGCAGCAGCAAGACAGCCGAAAGTGCGACGAGCAGGCCAGTCTTGGCTAAGGCAGTGGATTTTCCGTAAATACGATTGAGTCGCTTGCCCATCCTATCCTCGAAGGTTTCTACAGGTCTTCCTTCATTCTATCCCACACGGCTGCGCGCGAGCTAGTTCCAGGAGTTCTCCCATTTTTTCGAATGTCCTGATGGGAGACCTCATTCCGAAAGGCAGGCATCAGTGTGCGACTGATGAGATACTTCCGGAGCCCCGAAGGGGCGCCAGGAAATAGCCAGGGGCGTGAGCCCCTGGAACCCAGAACCGTGTCAAAATGGAGCCCTGAAGGGGCGGCACGTTTCAATGAAGATGGGTGATTTCTGATTGGTGAATGATCTCAACTCTTACGTTTACCAACCACCTTTCACAAATCCTCATTCAAGAGTGCCGCCCTTACAGGGCTCATGCGCTCAACCATCCTTTTCCCAGGGGTTTCCACCCCTGGCTATTTCCTGGCGCCCCTTCGGGGCTCCGGAGATGTCTCGTCACCCGCTCGGGCAGTGTGACGACTCGATCAGTGCTCAAGCGCACGATGCTTCCCAGTTTGCTCAACTGTCCTGCTTAGAATTTTACCCGGTCCACTAGTCGATCTGCTCAAACGGACTTACATCAATGGTTTATCAGGATAGAGTCTTGATTTTTGGGGAAACTCCTGGACTGGTCCTTAAACACTACTTTGGGTGCAATGGAATCTTGCTTGAGGCTATCTTTTCGTGAAGAGCACGCCGCCCTCGCCGTTCTCGTCGATGAGATTCTGGATGTGCTCCACCAGCAGGCGCTTTCGCTCCAGCAGACCGCTGATTTCATAGGGGCGCAGGTAGTCCTGGAGCCGCTCCTGGATAAGAGCTTCATCCAGGGTCTGCAGTTTCTCCCACAGGCTCCGCTCAACAAAGCTGATCAGCTCCGGGTTTTGCAGCTGCTTCCAGCGCCGGAAGGCGCGCCCGTGATCGATCAGCCACAGCTTCCAGTCAGAGTCGATCAGGACATTGCCCAAATTACGGTCCTCGTTATAGATGAGATTGTCGAAAAGCTGCAGCTCTTGCCATCGCATCATCCAACGCCAGAGAGGGAGGCCCTCCGGGGGCAGTTGAATCTCCGCCTCCTTCAGTTCTCTGTTGTTCCTGGTATTCTCAACCCAGATTTGCAGCGTGCCCTTGGTGCCCCGGACTCTACGCTCCACGGCGGGCGGTACCGTGTCCATGCCCAGCAGCTTGGCCAGCTCATAGGCCGCGCAGTCGAAAACAGTGTCATCGCGAAAGAAATATTTAGTGGTGCCGTCATTCAATTTCTTTTCGGGGCTTTCCTCATGAATGTCGCGAAAGACAGCGTTCATCTGAACTCCATCCTTCTC
>JAPUKI010000285.1 GCA_027295745.1 Acidobacteriota bacterium | reverse complement strand
ATTTGGGGGTTCAATGATCCCTCAGCTACTTACGCCATGGGAGTGGACCTTTTTCAGGCGATCAGCACATCCGTCGATCGAGCGCAGCTCCACTTCTTTAACCGGTCTGGGCATTCTCCCTACCATGAATATCCCCAGGAGGTCACCAATGTTTTGGTCAGTTTCATAGGGAGTGAAGAGGATTGAACACTCACTGACAGGATCGGCACGACCCTTTGGTGCTTCTTCAGGCAAATGTTGTTGATTGTCTTCTGCAGCCCCGCAATAGGGAAGTCTGACGGGGACAGAAGTGGATACACCTGTGTCGTCGGTTCGATTCCGACCCCCGGCACCCTGAACAGGACGACAGCGGGGGTACCCTTGTCTCGCTCCATCCAATCTTCGATACCCAGCAGGTCGGCCCTGAATAGGGGTTGTGGGAGAATTTTGATTCCGGGTTAGAGTATCTCCTGGCCAAGCTTGCTAATGGCTTCTCGAAGTCGATCGATGACTTCTTGCTTCTTTTCAGTTTTAGAAGCATCAATTTCCCGGTCTGAAAAACCAATCTTGGCGAATTGGTGTATTCTTCCGTCCTCCAAGACCAGCTGCCATAGGTGACCGGATGGACCGGTATATTGGTTTGGGTCCAGTTCACTGGTGTCAGCGATGTCCCAAATTTCCCATTTGTGAACTCTAATCTCTGAATGGCCCGCCTCCTTTGCAAGCTGTTCAGCAAGCTCACCAACATATTGCTTACACTCTTCCTTGGCCATGCAACTTCCTCCTTTTGTGGACTGCCTGAGGTGAGAGCAATATCCGTTCCAGAGAGTCGAGGGCGAAGGCGGCAGATCTGCTCAACGTTTATGGCTATTGAGTTTTAAGACCAAGCGAGAGGTCAACCTGAGCTGGAAGCATGGTCATTCTTTCCAGCCCTGTCGACCAAGCCGTCAACGGAGGGTTACAGATCATTGTTTCCCACAGCCTGCTTGACAATCAAGGCACTGAGCATAAGATTCTGGACTAGGGAGGGTCTGAATGCTCTATCGAGTTCGCGCAAGGATCATGGAAGGGAAAATGTCGGAATTCTTCAACAAGCTGACCGATGGCACCATCGCGCAGCAAAGGCCTGACGGTCAGGAGATACTGGCCTCGATGCAACGGGCCAGGCTCACTGCACCAGGTGTGATCGAGTGGTCTGAAACCTGTTACTGTCCACAACCCCTCGCCCACGAGAGGGAGACCGTTTACAACCACTTCCTCTCGGAAATTCAAACAGAAGAAATCTCTTCAGAACCGGAAATCAGAGGCGCATCTTTCTGGGACTACCTGGCAGAATCGCAGCAACAGCTGCTGACGTAAAATCTGAGTATCGGCAGTTCGATTCTGGCCTTCGAAAGTTTTTTTCAACATGTGATGGGCATCACATGTTTCGTGTCAGGGCGCGACGTATACTGTTCTCGATCGGTTTGTTACCTCCCTCAGGGCCTGTCGGTTGACGTGCCTCAACCTTCAGGCCCCTACCTTTTATAGCCGCAAAAATCTTCTGCAAACTCCTCCAGCTTCCTGCTCTTGAACGTGAAAATCTGTTGACACATCGTTTAATTCGACTGATTTTCAATTTGCTTTTTCGCTCAATCGGCTGATTCCCTGCCCCTTTGCCAGGCAATTTCTCCAGGATTGAGAGTACCCAACAGTCTCGGAAAGATAAGCTCAACACCACTTTCCCATGTTCTCACCTGGAGTTGCGAGTTGTGACTGACTGATTTCCCTCGTTAGGTCAGAACTTGTGCACTGCCAATGAGTCGTGATATTAAAACTGAGCCTGTTTACTCACAAACAGGCTATTTCTCTTGCAGCAAGGCACGCTATTGTTGCCTTCTTTGCAATGAACTGATTTTTTGAGTTTGGTCTATAGAGGAAGCATGGTGAGAAACGAAAAGGGATTTTCATTGACTGAACTTCTGATCAGTGTGGCTGTGATCAGTGTTATCTCAGCCATTGTGGTCCCCACTTTTCTTCAATCCAGGATTGCGGTAAATGAAGTTGCGGCGATTAAAGTGGTGAGCGACGTGCTCTCCTCTCAAATGACCTACGCATCGACAAGAGGTATGGGAGGCTATAGCCCAGACCTGGGAGCCTTACAGGAGGCTGGGCTGATTGATGGCTTGCTCGGACCAGGAACGGCCCTGGGTTATTCGTTCTCGGTCTCTGGCAGCAGCTCTACATTCAGCATCCATGCCCGACCCCTCGTCTTTGGCTCTTCGGGTACTCGCAGCTTCTTCAGCGATCAGACAGGCGTGATCCGCTATACGACAGACGACAGCCCGGCGACCTCAACCAGTCCGCCTTTGGGCCAGGAGGGCGGCTAGGGCTAAAGACTTACCGCTTTTCCCCTCTTCTCAGGAACTGTGTTAACTTTGGTTCCAGAATCCGTGAAAACAGTCTTGGAAGTGAAATATCTACGATACTGGGCCAATTAGACTGCACCAGCCCAAGTCTCTCCATGTTCCTGGCATTCCCCTTTTCAAGCGAAATATCTTTTACGACAGTGAGCCATAGAAGAGGAGCACTTTGGACATAATCGGCAGGACGTTGCCGAAAAAGCCTCTCAATCAACCCCAGGGTTGTTATGATTTCCTTCAGGGAGATCTGGAGATCCAAGACGATGAGTTCCAGGATATGAGCACTTTCTCCATCGATATAAGGCCGGCCCTGGAAACTCTCTGGGCCGAGTGCTTCCACCAATGTCAAATAAGATTGTGTTTCCTGTTTCAAATAGCCAGCGATCCGAATTTCTTCCTCGGAAGTAAACGGCCCCCAACCATCCGTCAGGGTCAACAATGGGGATCGGCTTCTCTGTGAGTTCGATTGTGCAGCCGCCTCCACTAACCCATGAGAAGCGAATATCAACAAAAGAGAATAGAGGAACATGAGGAAGACTTTTTTTCTAGCCATTTCCCCTCATTTTACTTGATCGCTGCTCCCCTCCTCAACCGCTCGGTTAGAAAATGCCCGAGTATCTCCTGCTGTGGGGTTCAAGTAGGAGTGCGCAGTTTTTTCATCTTCTGTGACAGTCGTCACCGCCGAAATTTCTCGCACTCAATAGGATGATCATATCGCAGATCCCTCTCAGGTGGAGCGGCGAAACCTCTCCATAGCAGAGGAACGTGACAACGGAGGACACCAGAGAGAATGAATCGGACCTTGCCTTGCGGGTGCAAGGGCAAATGAGTCAAGAGAACACAGCACGCCTTAATCAGAAACTGCAGACCGGACTGGCCATATCCATTCAAGGAAGCTCCAAGGAAGAGCTGGCAGCCTCTGTGGCAACAAACTGCTCCGATGAAATCTGGCTGGAGCTTTCCAGACCAGCCTCACAACCCCCCTTCCAGGAAGAAGAGCGAGTTCTCATCAAGTACTGGGATGAAGGAGCTATCGTCTATTGCTGGGAGGCTGACGTTATCAAGATCGCCGGGCCCACCTATCAGCACGTGGCCATCGCGACACGCGGGCATGGAATAACGGTGCAGCAGAGGCGAGCCTACCGGGTGGAGTCGGCAATTCCTTTCTCCTTCAGTGTGATTGACGCTGCCGAAACTGCGCTGATCGGGGAAAAACTTCTCAGGGCCAAGACCCAGAATATCAGCGCGACTGGCTTGAGATTCGAAACCAGCCTGGGGTTGAAGGCTGGTGATAAACTGGACTTGAATCTTCGTTTGCCTGCCTCACAACCAGTGAACGCCGTGGGATGGGTGGTTCGAACTGAAACGGTGGGGCAAAACGGAAACTCTCTCCATTCAGTCGCTTTGAAGTTCCTTCAGGTCAACGAGGAGGACCAGATTCAGCTACTGGAGTTTTTGGCTCAGGCCTATGAGCAAGCAACCGCCGAGCCGGGTCAGAAAGTGAATCGACAAAGGCCTCATAAGAGTCCGACATTCCGATAAAGCCCGCATTTCTCATACCAGGTCGTCGCGAAGCGGCGGAAGGGCCGGCCTGACAAGGCGCGCGACCCGCAAGCGGGTGCCCCGAGGCCCCCGCAAACGTACTCTTGAGTACGGTCAGTGCCTCGTTTCATAGATAGGGTGACGTTTGCTGATGGGTCTTGCGAGGCGAGATCAAGGAGCAAGGAGAAGGCGATGTCGGGACATCGCCGCCGACGAGCAACACAGAGGTCGCCCGCAACCCCCATCAGCCCGAAGGGTGACGGCGGGACGG
>JAPUKI010000284.1 GCA_027295745.1 Acidobacteriota bacterium | reverse complement strand
TTCGCCCACAGAACCATAAGAACTCATGCCATGAACCAGTACGAAGAGCTTGCCATTCCAGTCCTGATCGGACTTTGGAAGAAATAGCGTGATACCGCTGCCCTTTTCCGCGTGGTAGGTCCCAATGCCGTGGAAGTAGGGTCCCAGGTTTCCCCGCTGTGCAAAAGCGAACTCGGGAAGATCGGTCAGCATCTCCAGGCGCGGACGCCCGATGACCGTGTAGCCGGCGATGGTTCCGCTGATCCCGATCTGGAGCCGCCGGTAACCTGACCCGTAAGCGTTACTAAACTCCGGCTCCTCAACAACGCTACAGGTCTCTGGCCCGACTGGCGAATCGTGAACGGTTTGGCCAGGACCGATATAGGCGTTGCAGTCCAAATCCAGAGGTGCCGATGCCAACAGGGTGGTCGCACTGAGGATCAAGATGAGCCAACCGCCTATCAGGGACTGTGAAGATATTCGACGAGTTTTTGTTGGGGGCATGTTGGGCGATCCTTTCTACTCGCCGGGATTATGCATAGATTGTCTACTGCAGTGCCGCAATCATCCAGCGTGCTGCACGAGTACGCCTGCCGGGGCCCGACCCGTAAGCGGGTGCCCTCGTACGTGGCGCAACGCACTCATCGCGGCGCCTGCGGCACTTCGCCACGAAATTCTATGCATAACCCCGGCTAGCTTACCTTACTCTCTAACACGATTGACCTGTTCATTCAACCGGTCTACGCCTCATTGTCCTGGACCATGGCCAGGGGAGGATGACCTTCCAAGACCCTTTGCATATTCCGGTAGGCGAACTCGGCGCGGCGGCACCAGGTGTTCCAGGTGGTTCCGGCGCTGTGAGGTGTGACCACCACGTTTTCCATTCGAAGCAGAGGATTGTCCCGTTCGACCGGCTCCTTTTCGAAGACGTCCAGGCCGGCACCGGCGATACGGCCTTCCTGTAAGGCCTCAATGAGTGCCCCCTCTTCCACAACGGCTCCCCGGCTGGTGTTGATCAAGAGAGCGGTTGGCTTCATCAGGGCCAGGCTCTCCCTGTTGATCAGGTGATGGGTTTCAGGGGTGAGGGCGGTGTGGCAGGAGACGATGTCCGAGGTATGAAACAATTCTTGCAGGGCAACTCTCTTGACCTTGAGCTCTCGCTCGCGGGCCGGTTCCAGTGGGTATTTGTCGTAGTATTGGACCTGAGCGTCGAAGGCCTGAACCCGTTGGGCCACCTTCCTTCCAATGTTTCCGATTCCCAGGATACCGATTTGCTTGTTTGCCATTTCAAAGGTGTTGAACCCGTCGATGGGTTCTCTCCAGCGGCCCTCCCGGGTTGCTCTATCGGCCAGGATGAGACGTTTATAGAGGGATAGCATGAGCAGTACGGTATGGTCGGCTACGGTCCAGGAGTTGGCACCCCCGTTGTTGGCGCAGGGAATCCCCAACTCGCGCAGGAGAGTGAGTTGCATGCTATCGTATCCTGCCGCCAGGAGCTGGACTAACCGGAGTTTGGAGGCCGCTCGCAGCAGGCCATCACTCACCGCTGCCCGGTACACCATCAAGAAATCAGCGTTTTGAACCGTCTTAATCTGGTCCTCCTCACAGAGATTGCCCTCAACCTCGGTGATGGTGAAACCCTCAGGTGCGCAGGAAGTAATCAGGTCCACGGTCTTCTGGTTCAATCCGTGAAGGAACACCACTTGGGCTTGGCTCATGGGGCCCAGTATATTCCTGAAGCCTCTAGCCCGCATTTCTCACACTCCCTCTACTGCATCGGCGCAATGATCCGGCGTGCTGCAGCGACTGTGCGACCCGCAAGCGGGTACCCCTCGGCCTCCTCAACGTACCAGACAGTACGTTTGCGGGGGCCGACCCGCAGACGGGTGCCCTCGCGCGTGGCGCAACGCACTCAGGCCGGCCCTTGCCCGGGCTTCGTGACGAGCAGGTGTGAGAAGTACGGGCTAGCGGCCAGCCTGGGAGAAGGGTCCAGCAGAAGTTCAAACTGCTTGACTATGCCTCTTTTCAAACCTAGACTGGATTCACTAATAACCGCAGGCAATCGGGTGTTAGAGGAAGTTTCCCGAGTGCCTTTGGATCTGGAAGTTCAATGTTCACAACCATGGGTCCGCCCCCCGCTAAGAGAAGGAGAGGTGATATGCAAGGAACAAAGAATCGGTGCTTTGCTTTGCTCTTATCCATTGGGGTATGGCTTGTGTTCACCTCAGGACTCACCCACTTGAGTGCAGTGGCTCCTCTAGATCAGGATTGCAGTAGCTATATCGGTCCCGCAGTGCTGGTTCACGGTAAGAGCGTTGGGCCCAAGACCTGCAATATTTCTCAGGAGAAACAGATTCACAATGTTCACGGCGTGCCCTATCGGCGGCTAGAAATCGGGGTCAGTGGCACGATCGTGGGATACACGGCCAAGGAGGCTCCGCGCGTCGAGATGTTGACCGATGTCCCTGAGTTCACCGCCCAGCGGGGCAACCTGGGACCTTATTTTCACGGCATTGGGACCTACTTCGCAGAGAAGGGGAGCGGTCTCACGCTGTTTCTGCCGGGGGCCTCTGACGACTGGAATGGAAAGCTCTTTGTACTGATTCACGGCTCTGGTTCCTACGGCACCGTTGGTGATCTGATTTCCAGAAAGCCCAATCAGTACAATTCCTTAATGGGAGAAAACTCCTACGCCGGCTTGATGATTGATAAGGGGTATGCGGTCGCCTACACCAGCCGTCCAGCCTCCAGGGTGGGATCTGCGGATGAGGAGGTAACCCTGGATGGTGGTGAGGTGACCTTGGGTGGCCGAAGTTACGGGTATCATTTGGGCATCATTCGAGACTGGACACAGATCGCTAAAAATCTCCTCGAAGCTCAGCTCGGCAGCAAGCCCTCACGAACCTACCTCTACGGTCATTCAGCTGGCGCCAGTCTGGGACGTCTCTTCAATTATGCCCCCGGGCGAAACCTGGACGCCTATGGGGAGAAAATCTTTGACGGTATGTTGTTGGACGATGCGGGTGGCGGCTGGTATTGGCCAACCCAGTATTTTATCCGCACCCAGGACAGTGGTGAGCAGTTTCTCCTGAAGGAGGATGATCGAGATCACTTGGAATTTGATCAGGCCCATCGAGACAACTTTGCGCTCCAGCTGGATATCGTGCACCAGGCCTATGCCGGCGGCGGGTTTGTAGTGGGAGAGTATCTTTCCGTCAAACGAGAAAATGCGCGCCTTCTGGGCAAGAAGGGATTGGGGGCAAAGAGCAGAACCTACGAAATCATCGGGGTCAGCCACGCTGATGCCGGAAGCGTCTGGCCATCAGAGCTCTACTCCCAAAATCTGGACTTGAGCGGAGTCTATGACTCCTTGATTGATGTCCTGGACCAGTGGGTAGAGCTGGGAATCGAACCTGGCCCGACGCGATCCGATGACTACCAGTTGGGTGACGCCAACGGAGACGGACAGCTGGAAAATCCAGCCGTCGCATTGCCTGAGATCGCCTGTCCGACGGGGGTCTATTATGAATTCCCACCCGGTGTTTCCCGACCTGGGCGCACCGGCTTTACTCCCTACTTGAAGACCCCTCAGCGTCCTGTCAATGCCGACACGACACCCCTTCCACCCGACTTTGAGGAAAACTGGCTTGAGCCTCTGGACAACCGGGGATACCTCGTCGACATGAACAAGAACCATGTTCGGGATACTCGGCCGAGTCTTACCCAGGCCTGGCGGCGAAGGGCCAGAGAAGGGGAACGATACGGCGTCTTGGGTCCTGAGGGGGTATTGACTCATGACCGATACGTGAGCTGCGTCTCCAGAGTTGCATCGGAGCTGTTGGATCAACGACTGATCAGCGAAAGTGCGATGCTTCATTACATTCAGGTGGCCATAGCGTCCGACATTGGAACAGAGACCTCGGCGAAAGCAGAAAGTCCTTTTATTGGACAGGACCCACGTTGAGGAATAAGCTCAGCGCAATCAAGGAAATTGTAAGAACGTTTTTTCGATCCACAAAAAAATGGAGGCATTTCTGATGAACAAGAATCACGTGCACTATCGATACGCCATCGGATTAGGGATTCTTTTTTGCCTGACGGCCAGTTCCGCCTGGGGTCAAGGTGCCCAGGAGCTGCCCGCTGAGGTTATCGCCTATGCGGACATTATTTTCTACAACGGAAAGATTCTGACGACGGACGAGGCGTTCACTATCGAAGAGGCGGTGGCCATTCGGGATGGGAAGTTTCTGGCCGTGGGGAGCAGTGAGCGGATCCTGGCCATGGCGGGACCCAATACCCGGCGTGTGGATGTGGATGGGCGCAGTGTCATTCCCGGTCTGATCGCCGACCATGAGCACAGCGCTTTTGTCGGGAACGTTGCCAAGCGCGGTCAAGGGGGCTCGCTTGAATTCAAGGACGTGGCCAGCGGCCTGGAAGAGATCAAAGCGGAAGTGGCCAAGTTTCCTCCCGGTCTGGAACTGTACATGAGGGGTCCCAGCAAGAGGGCGTTGGTTTTGGATGTCACGCTGGCCCAGTTGGATGCGGCGGCTCCCGAGAATCCCATCTCCATTAGCTGCCAGAACAATCAGGTGATCGTCAACAGCCTGATGCTCAAGAAACTTCCTCCTGACATGCAGGGAATCTTGAA
>JAPUKI010000283.1 GCA_027295745.1 Acidobacteriota bacterium | reverse complement strand
CTTTCCGGACAAGAGCACAACCTTTTTGGTCAAAATCTTTGAGCGAGTACAGGACTTGTTTGAAGGAAGGTATCCTGGCTACCAGCACAGCGATACCGCTTATCACGACCTGACCCATACCGGTAAGGCCACAGTGGCAGTCGTTCGAATTCTAGACGGACACATAAAAAGCGGAAAATCTCCAGCCCTGAGCTGGCGCGACTTTGAGCTGATTGTCGCGGCTACCCTGTTACACGATAGCGGGTTCATAAAACAGGTCGGTGATGATGAGGGCACAGGTGGCAAGTACACCCTCTCTCATGTCAAACGGAGTGAGAAATTTGCAGCAAGATTTCTTCCAGAATTTGGTGTCACTGCTGATGAGATCCGCCTCATACAGCTTGCCATCGACTGTACCGGCGTGGAGGTCAACATTGACGAAATTCCCTTTGCAAACGATCGAGAAAGCTTGCTGGGGTGGGTCCTGGGTACGGGTGACATGCTCGGCCAAATGGCTGCGCCAGACTACCCCGAGAGCCTGTATGCACTTTACGAGGAATTCGCGGAGGCTGCCGCCTACTCAGACACCAACGACAGCTGGATCAACGACTATAGCAGTGCCGAGGATTTGCTCAAGCAAACTCGCAGTTTTTATGAAGGCTATGTTAAACGAATGCTCGAAACCCACTGGGGCGGGGTCCACAAGGCACTTTCACACCACTTCAGCAGTGGGGAAAACCTTTATTTCCAATCCATTGAGGCCAACCTGGCTCATATTGAACGACAGGTTCAAGAGGACGAGATCTAAGTACTCACCCCAGTTTCTACACAGCCGCAAGGGCCGTCTACTCAAATTCACACCAGGACTCGATGGCAATGCCTCGCTTAACGCTGACCGCGGCCGGACAGAAGTCCTCATGAATCTTCAGAGCTCGCTCCACGACCTCATGCTTCTCTGGCGGGACATCCTTTAGATGATAACGCACTCGAATCCGGGTGATGACAGCCTTATCATCAACTTCTTCGATGTCTCCTTCAACGTCGGCATAGAGCTGACCCGAAGTCGCTGAAATGTCACGTGCTTCCAGCACGCCTGCTAACGTTCCGGTCAGTCAGCCCCCCACCCCAGCAATGATGTAGTCGAGCGTCGCAGGATGCTCCTCCTCCGTCTCAACCCCGTAAAACTCCTTGATGCCTCCGTGCATTCCAAAAAACACAGGTTCCTTAAAATGCTCGATAAAAGCACGTCGAATGGGTCGTTTGTCTTGATAGATTCGGATTTTTGAAGTGTGAATAAGCTTACTCATGCAATCCTCCCTTAAAGAATTCAGATTTCGGATTTTGTCAAACTGCAGCTCTGGAAGACAAGACTAGGACACAACCAGGAGCCCGGTGCCATACATGATCCCCAGACCCAGAAGAAATCCTGTGAGATGATAAGCGCTGGCGAAACCCGTTTCTCCTCGTCTGGACAATAGGGACATGAGCTGGTAAATCACCTGAAGAATAGCCCCCACCCCTATGGCTAGAAAAAGGGTGGCCCAAAGGGGAGAATAACTGAACCCCCCCATCCAGGTTCCCAAAACTGTGGGAGCCCCGGCAATCAGTCCCAGCACGGCCAGGCGACCGATGGAAGGCCGATCTTTGGCGATGGGCGTCACAATTCCCAATCCCTCAGTGATATTGTGCAGAGTGAAACCCACAACCAGAAAAGTCCCGAGAGCAATTTCGCCAAGGGCATAGGAAGAGCCAATCGCCAGACCCTCACCCAGGTTGTGAAGTCCGATACCCGTGGCAATCATCACAGCAGTCCAGTGACGGCCTTCCGCACTGGCCCGATCCGACGGTCCCACCTTGAGGTGGGACAGATAGAGCAAAATGAGCACTGCCCCAAGAACGCCCATGCCTATCAGCGCGACTCCCTGATACGCCCCAGGCACTGCCTCCGCACTCTCAAACGCCTCTTCCAGCATATCTACTGCCAGGAAAGCCAGCAGGCCCATGGTCAGACTGAGGAAAAAAGAAATCCATTTTGTACTGAGTTCCCGCAAGAACGGGTACCAGAGCAGTCCTAAGAAAACCGGGATGACACCAGCATAAATTCCCAAGAGCGAGAAGGTCCAAAAGTAGGTCCAGCCCACCTGTGGAGACGTGGTAGCCACAGCTATCTCGTGACTGAAGGTCAGACCAGTTGAGGTCAGGATCACGACTTCGTGGGTGTCACCTTCCACCCAGGGATAAGGAATGTCGATCCTCATTCGGCCCAGGCGGGGAATGGTCTTCTCTTCGGGATCCGTCCAGTACTGCCAGAACGCGTCATCCACAGTGATCTGAGCGACCGTAACCGGCTGAGGTCCCCCGTTGATCACATGAAGAACGATGTGATCCGGTTCGGGAAGGACGACCCGCTCAATGGTCAACTCCTCCACCGGTGGGAAAGCAGCAATGAATACCCCCAGAGGCCCATAGGCGAAGAAGAGCGCCAAAAAGCCGCCCAGGAGCATGATCGGAAAAAGTCCGCGAATCCACTGGTTCATGAGCCGACTAGTCTTTCACCTCAAAAAATCCCATCCATCCGAGTTCAGCAAACTCACTCTGGTGGGCGTGGAACATGAACTTTCCGGTATGTTGGAATTTCAACTCCAGAATATGGCGTTCCCCCTGACACATCATGATCGTGTCGGTGAATTCATCCGGGGTGAGCCTGGTTCCAGTCCGGAAAACCTCAAAGAAATTGCCATGGATGTGAAGAGAGTTCACCAGATCAAACTCCAGAAGGTTGACCAGGTAAATCCGCACGAGTTCCTGAAGCTTCACCTCGATGGGATGGCGATGATAGTGAAAGGCCACGGTATTGACAGCATACACCTCGTTGTCTCCATCAAAATTGGTGTCAAATCCATTCATAACCAGCACAATCTCATGGGCGTCCGGTCGTTTCTCTGGAGGGTCGACGATAAAGGCCCCGTAGAGCCCTTTGTGAATGTGTCTCTTCAAGGGAACCGAGTGACAATGGTAAAGATGCAGCCCGGAGGGCCCGCCATCAAACTCGTAGACAAGCTCTTCACCCGGCTTAACCACCTCAAAAACGCCATCCATGGTGGCCGGATGGAAACCGTGGAAGTGGATCGTATGCGGATGGCTTCCAGCATTTTTGAAGTGGATGCGCAGACGATCGCCTTCGCTGCAACGCAAGGTCGGACCCGGCACCTGTCCATTGTAGGTCCAGGCCGGGAAATAGACTCCGGGTGCAATTTCAAGTTCCTTGTCGACCGCCACGATCTCCCACTCCCGCAAGGTCTGACCGTTAGTCAATTGACTCACCTTCCCGTAGTCGAAATCACTCAGAAATTTCGAGGGATCAAATGGACTCAGATCCACCTCGCCGGTAGTCAACATCACTCTCGCATCGTGAGCTTCAATGTCCATACCAGCGGGAGGAACTGTGGGAGTCCCCAACAGTCCTCTGGCACCGGCCAGCCCGGCGGCACCGACCGCGCCTCCCAATACTGTTCGCCGACTGAATTTGTTCTTCATTATGTGTAGGCCTCAGTTTGACGTAGGAAGTTTAGGCACGACTAAATTTTCTGTTAGTATGGGTTAGAAGTCAAGGCGGGGCTCGGGCTAACCTTCCAGGATGTTCAGAATCTCTTCCAGTTCCTGCTGAATTTCCGACAGAGACTTTGTCTGATCCACCTTTAAGCGCTGCTGAAATAATGGAAGGTCAGCTCTTCCATCCTCAAGAAGCTTCCTATTGGCTCCTGCAATGGTATAGCCCTCTTGGTAGAGCAGTTGTTTAATCGCCTGGACCAGCTGCAGATCTTTTTCCCGGTAAATACGCTGTCCCGCCCTGTTCTTGGCGGGAGACAGAAGGGCAAATTCGGTCTCCCAGTAACGCAGCACATAAGGTTGGATGGAGCAAAGCCTGCAAACGTCACCAATTTTATAGAAGAGCTTCTTGCGGATCACCGCCATTGTGAAGAAACTAAAAACTATGAAGACCAGACGGTCGAAAGGTGACGTATTTGCTAGCTGCGAGCTTCATACGTTCACCCGTTTGAGGGTTCCGGCCCAGCCGACCTTTGCGCTGGACCACATTGAGAGAGCCAAAGCCAGACAGCTTGACATTTTCGCCCACCACCAAGCTTCCCTTTATGACTCCGAGAATCAATTCCACCACATCCTTAGCTTCCCGGTAGGAAATCCCTCCATGCCTCTCGTAAACAACTTTCGCCAGGTCGGCTTTTATCACAATGGATGCCTTCTTGACTGGAATTTTCTTGGGACACACTACGAACCTCCATCATAAGTAGCCACCCAGAGAGTGTCAACTGTCAGCTGTCAGCTGTTAGGTGTCAGTTGTCAGTTGTCAGCGTTTCGGCAATTTCGTTCAAAACATTCCAGACATTGTGTTCAACCTGAATCCAAAGACGCAGCAAATCCATTCTGAAGCGGTAGCGGATTTGATCACGCTCCAACAGCAGGCGTTGGCGCAAGGCCTCCAGATGGATGGAGGTGCGCGCTCTATCGAGTTGTTGTCGCTGATCCTCAGGAAGAGAGCGAATCGACCGATCGATCCGATTGGCAGAGACATAACCTTGCGGCGTTTTGAGCAATGTTGCCAGAGCTGACAAAACCAGCTTTTCTGAACTGGAGAAAGCCGTCCATTGATAGAGGAGCTGAGGCGGTGGATTCTCCAAAACCCTCTGCACCACCGCTTTGCCGATCTTTCGGTCGACCACGTTGGTTTGGAGCTCATTCATGACCTCGACCATCGATTGACAGAGCAGCTGGGTAAAGAAGGGATGTCCGTGAGTCAGGCGTATCAGATCCCCAACCGATCCAGGTCTGAACAACACCTTTTCTCGAACAGGTGCGCACACTAACTCCTCGGCATCCTTTCGATCCAGAAAAGTAATCTCGCGGTAAAAGGACTTTCCCAACAAAGGGCTCCAGGCAGGGTCGCCCTCCAGCTTATGAGAACCAGTGAACACAAAAGATAAGTGGGGATAGCGTTCCAGAAGGCTGTTGAGATATCCATACATCTCACCACTGAGTTTTCCTTCTTTTATCTTCTCCGAAATCAGCTCATATTCGTCCACCAGCAAGACTAAGCGCAGCTCTCCTGTCCGCTCCACCACGGAATCCAGAAAGCCGCTAAACTCGAGGTAACCTGTAACAGATTGGGGTTGGTTGGGGTTGAAGGCGGGATCCCTTTCGGACACGGCACTTGCAATCTTGCCTGCCAGAGCCTGTAGAAACTCCTGGTCTTCATTCACCACCAGGCCCTGCATGTCCAGGAAGACGGGAATAAAGTCCGGCCCCAATCGCCCATTGACAACCTGGTTGAGAATGGAAGTCTTTCCCGTTCGCCTCTCCCCATGCAAGACAATCACGCAACCCTGGGGTTGGTTCTCCAGCTTGACCCGAATAAATTGGAATTCTTCCTCTCTTCCGAAGAACATTTCTGGAGAGCGTACTGGGTTCCCGACAATGTAAGGATTGGGTTGAATGGGATGGAATTTCCCCACCACACCCCGGGCTTCCTTCCCGACCTTTTCCTGGGTATGGAAGTGAGTGGAAACGTAAGCTCCGGCCCAGCGTTGCAGAGGGTAAAGGAGGATCAGTGAGAGGGCCAGGGAGATCAGTAGGGGGCTTGGCCCCCATTGCAACTCTTGGCCCGAAAACAAAGCCAGTCCGATAGAGGAAATCAGAAAACCAGTCAAGACTCCTGCACTCACCAATGAATAGACAAGGAGATGTTGAGAGACACGCCTGATGTCTGAAAAGTTTTCTTTCAGGACAGCAAAGACCAGAGATAGAGGGAACAGGGGCAGCAGAAAATAAGCGAGTTGCCCCATGACTGGAGGCAGTTGAGCGCTGCCAAAAAGGGACAGCATCCGGGGAACACCTCCAGCCAAGCAACCGATGAGGATGACTTGAAGCCGATTTCTTTCAGCAGTGCTTAAAGAATAGAGATATTGACGAACAAAAATCGCAATCCCCAGGACGAAGCCTAGTGGCATCGAGGCAATGGCGGCATAGTCACTGATGGCCCTGGTCGCCTGAA
>JAPUKI010000282.1 GCA_027295745.1 Acidobacteriota bacterium | reverse complement strand
CAAAGCCGGAAGCCACTTCACCGGAACCCACTTCGGGTGGACTCGAAAAGGGAGCTTACTCCCACTTTGAGGTGTTTGGCGGCTATTCCTATTTTCGTGGAGATGGTGGATCCAATCTGCATGGATGGAATTCAGCTTTTGTACAGAACATCAATCAGCGGATTGGTCTCATTGTCGATGTCTCCGGGCACTACGGTACGCCCACAGCACCCTTGCTCGATGCCCAGCGCAACCACACATTCCTGTTTGGACCGCAGTTTTCCTTTCGGGCCCATCCGCGAGTCATTCCCTTTGCCCATGGATTGTTCGGTTTTTCTCATGTCAACGTGGGCCTGGCAGGTGTTTTCACCAGTGACGTAGGACTGGCCTACGGATTTGGCGGAGGAGTGGATATCAAGATCTCGGACAAGCTCGCCGTCAGAGCAGCCCAGGTTGATTACGTCAACATCAGGATTGCTGGAGTCGGATCCAATAACATCCGGATGTCGTTTGGAATCGTGGCGGGCTTGTAAACCTCCCCCTGCCACACCGACTATCAAGTCACCTCGTAGTTGTTTCCCGTTGAATGGGTAGAGTTCTAGCCCGGACTATGCATAAATTCTCTACTGCAGCGACGAAATCATCCAGCGTGCTGCACCGCCCGTGTTGCGCGTCGGGGGCACCCGCTTGCGGGTCGCGCCGTCAGGTCGGCACTTTCGTCGCTTCGTGACAAGAACCTATGCATCATACGGGCTAGGAGCCCTCTTCTCTCTTCGAATGTTTGAGCTCCTCTTCCACTCGACTCAAGGTTTCGATCATCTTATTGAGCTTCGATTTGAGGCCGAAAAAGGTGGAGGAGGCAATCACGCACAAGAGGAGAACGAAAACGAGCAACAAGAGGAGGACCAGCCCCAAGGCGCTGATGACCGCCATAAACCAGGAAGGCACGTCCTGTAAACGTATTTCGATTTGGGTCTGCAAGAGCGGGCTCAGCACAGTAGGTGGATTCTATCCCTTTTGTGCAGGGAGGGAAACCCACTTAGCGACCCGACAGACCATCGGGATCAATTGGCGACTGAGGTTAGAAGAGCATCGACCCCAGCTTACCGATGGCATCGTGCAGGCGATTGGACACAACCTCGCTCTGGTGAGTCTTGCACCCTTCGATCTCCTTCTCGGTCAGTCCAATGCTGGCAATCGGCTCCTGGGCTATTTCTTCTGCGAGGATCAGCTTCCATACTTCACCGGCCGGGCCAGTGTACTTGTTGGGATCCAGTTCGCTTGGGTCCACGTACCTGCAAAGCTCCCAACTATGAAATCTTACGTTCCCATGACCTGCCTCTCGTGCCAACCGTTCCACCTGCTCGATAATCCACTGTTTGTTCTCTTCCCGGGCCATGAATTTGTCCTCTTCTCTGGGTCGTTGAAGAATCCCAACGGGGATCTTAACAGAGCGTTTGGAACACACAAAGAGGGAAAATACGGCTCCTGTTCACACATTGGGGAAGTGTTCAGATGAACTCCACGGGAACGGCATCAGTAGAACCGCACTATAGACCTACTCCGTAGGGGTGCCCTGCTCGCCATCCGACAGTTTCAGCAAACCTCACCTATGCCTAGAGAGGCTCCGGGCCAGGATTAGTTCTCACTGCCCTTTGCCAGAACGATGTCAGTCTCTTCAACAATGGTGAACAGGGCCTTTTGCAGGGCCGTCACCGACAACTGGTAATCCACCAGTGCCCTGAGTTCGCTTACCTGACTTTGAGCCAGGTCGCGCTGAAAGCGAAGGACCTCGAAGTTGGTGGAGAGACCCGCCTCAAAGCGCTTGGTTTCGCCCTCCAGCTGCTCCCTGGAAAGCCGGCTGGCTACGGTTGCTGCCTCTAAACTCTTTCTGCGAGTGGCCAGGCTCTCATAGGCATTTCGCACTTCGACGATGATCATTTGTTCCTGGTTCTTCAGCGTGCTCAAGAGCTGCCGCTCACGAATCAGTGCCGTCGCTACATCGGCCTTATTTGACCTGTTGCGAAGCGGAATCTGGAGATCCAAGAAAACGCCCCAGACAGGGAACTCGAAGGTAAAGACCTGTGTCCAAGCCCTCGTGAAATTTCCAAAACGAGGATCATCCGGTACAGACTCTCCCATCGGATCAAACACCTGCCCGGAAGCCCCATTTGAACCGAAATTGCCTCGCACGTTGAGTCTGGGCTTTCCATTTTTCTGGTAGTAGCTCCGGTTGATCTCGTTTTGCTCCATCTGCAGTTGAATCTGCTCTAACTCGGGCCTCCTTTCAAGGGCTGTACGGATGGACTCTTCCAGTGAAATCAGTACATCCTCAATTTGCGGAACATCCGTGGGGATCAAGACAACATTCCAGATGCTGGCCCCGGAATCCGATGCCAGGAGCCGCTTGAGTGCGTTCTGGGCAATAATGATCTGGACCTCAGACTGGATCATTTCCTGTTCCCTGCGGGCAATCTCCGCCTGAGAAGCGGTGATTTCAATAGGAGCCATGACCCCAATCTCCACTCGCTTGCGGTTGTTCTCATACTGAATGGCTGCTAATACCACGGACTGCCGCTGAGTCTCGTTGGCCTCTACGGCATAGGCGAGCTCCCAATACTGGTCCTGGACTTGCTGCACAATTTCCGACACGCGCTGCTCGAACTGGGTCTCATTGATGTCACTGTCCAGATTGAAAAGCTCGATCTGTCGTTCGGTATCGGTTTTCCTGAAGCCCCGCCACAGGGGCTGCGTAAAGGCGACGTTGAAGGTGGAGTTATAGCGCGGGTTGATGAATGAAAACTGGCTGTTGGTCAGATTTCGGCTGTTGATGAAGGAGATGTCCAGGATCCCGCCTCCCGCCACATTCTGCAGGAGGTGGTTATCGAAGGAGAACCGGTCGGTATTGTTCACAGTAATTGCCCCACCTGCCTGCAAACTGCTGGTTGTCGGGCTTTCCGAACTGCTCCAGCCAAAGGATAGGCTATAGGTCGGATCGTAGAAACCGCGAGTTTTGATAATCTGCTCCTGATTCAGGTCTTCATTGTAGTTCTCAATAGCAATTTCCAGATTGTTGACCAGTGCCAACCGGACGGCTTCTTTCAGGGTTACTTCCAGGACAGGTCCTTCCTGTCGCATACGAGTGATATACGATTCCGGGATCACCAGGTCCCCTTGAGATGCAGCCTGGGACTCCTGCGCCCATCCCGGAGACGGGAGCAGGAGACCCACCCACAGAATTGTTGTAATAACGGAAAATTTGACTTGCATAGTTTCCTCCAGCGCTCGCGCGCGACCTCAAAAGAAAATCCGGCTCAGCATGACGTGAAAAACGATGGTCGCTTCACCGGATCCAGTGATTTTCAGCCGGGATTATACTTAGGTTTTCGTGACAAAGTGCCGCAGGGGCCGCGAAAGGCGTTCGAGGACGCTCGCTTGCGGGTCGGGTGCACCCGCCGTGCGGGTCGCGCAGGCGGTTCAGCACGCCGGATGATTGCGGCACTGCAGTAGACAATCCATGCATAATCCCGGCTAACGCTATGAATGGATCAGTCACCAAAGATCTATACGAGTGTGTGAGGCATTTGGTTCATGAGATTGCTGGCTCGACAGCAAATGAGGACATACAATAACAGCTGATATCGTTTTCCACCTAGTGCATTTTTAAGGAGGGAGGGACTATGAACAAGCCAGGGCACACCCCGTCACCGGAGAAGACGTTTGGGGCCTTTCGCTCTTATCAAAAAACAGCAGCGCTGAAGGGAGCCATTGAACTGGACCTTTTCACCGCCATCGATGAAGGGCACGATAGCGTAGTTTCACTGGCCGATCACTGCCGCGCTTCCCAGCGGGGCATCCGGATCCTGAGCGATTTTCTGGTGATCACCGAGTTTCTCACCAAAGAGAACGACCGCTATGCCCTCACTCCCGAGTCGGCTGTTTTCCTGAGCCGCCGTTCCCCTCAATATTTGGGAACGGCCAGCCAATTCCTGTTGTCAGCGCAGTTCACCTCATTTTTCTCCGACGTTGCGGGGGCGGTTCGCGCGGGTGGCACGGTGGCCGTTGAACAGGGAATGGTGGCTGAAGAGAATCCGTTATGGCTCCAGTTTGCCCATGGCATGAGTCCTGTTGTGGCTCCTGCAGCCGAGTTCATAGCCCAGCTGTTGGACGCCTCCGGCGGGTCCACCTGGAAGATCCTCGACATAGCGGCCGGACATGGTCTCTTTGGCATTACTCTCGCCAAGCAAAACCCCCATGCCCAAGTAGTAGCGCTGGACTGGTCCCCTGTCCTGTCCGTTGCTCAGGAGAACGCCGAAAAGGCCGGAGTGGCCGACCGATACCGTCTGCTTCCCGGAAGCGCTTTTGAAACCGATTGGGGCAAGGGATATGACCTGATACTTATCACTAACTTCTTTCATCACTTCGATGAGGACACTTGCATCGGTTTGATGGAGAGGATTCACGAGGCACTTTCAGAGAAGGGCCGTGCCCTGACCCTCGAGTTCGTTCCCAATGAAGATCGAATCACTCCACCCGCAACCGCCGCCTTTAGCCTCACCATGCTGGTGTCTACCCCTTCAGGGGATACCTATACTTTCAAACAATATGAGGATATGTTTCAGCGGACGGGTTTCAGCCGTACAGAGCTTCATCCCATTCCCAACGGTACGCAGCAGGTTTTAGTCAGTCACAAGTAGAGTGCACGCTTCACACGAAAAGAGCAAGAAAGAGAGTAGTTGAGAGAGAGGCGGGCCTGCAGGCTTTGGGACTACATCGAACCCACAGGCCCTTGGAGGTTAACATATGCGCAATGAAAACATTGGCAAGAAGAAGTGTAACAGCATACATTCGGGAAAATGGTGATTGCCGTCACGCGACTGGGAAATAAAAATACACCAGCCGGGATTATGCATAGGTTTTCGTGACGAAGTGCCGCAGGCGCCGCGATGAGTGCGTTGCGCCACGTTCGAGGAAGGGCCCCGCAGGCGTACTCGTGCAGTACGCCGAGGAGCCCAAGGAAGCACAACGCAGTCAGCGGGGATGATTGCGGCACTGCAGTAGAAAATTGATGCATAATCCCGGCTAGGATTGCAAGTGGGATAGTGACGGGGTAGGTTTTCAAACGGATATGTTAGCCATGCTTTTTGAGGCTCCAGGAGAGCCCCTGCGGGAAGTTGATCTACCTATACCCAAACCCGGCGTAGGACAAGTTCTGGTGAAAATTGCTGCCTGCGCAGTCTGCCGGACCGACCTCCACGTGGTGGACGGCGACCTCACCGAACCCAAGCTTCCCCTGGTGCCCGGCCATGAAATCGTGGGCAGGATCGTGGAGAAAGGCCAAGGAGTCGATTCTTTGGCCCTGGGGGACCGGGTGGGCATCGCCTGGCTGGGTTGGAGCTGTGGAGAGTGTCCTTATTGTCGTTCCAACCGTGAGAATCTTTGTGATCAGGCTCTCTTTACCGGCTACACCATCGATGGCGGGTACGCCGATTACACTTTAGCCGATCACCGCTACTGCTTTTCCATACCGGAGTCTTATTCCGACGTTGAAGCCGCACCTCTGTTGTGTGCCGGCCTCATCGGGTACCGCTCCCTGGTTATGGCAGGAGATGGAAAACGGCTGGGAATTTACGGGTTTGGAGCCGCCGCTCACATCGTTGCCCAGGTCGCCATTTACCAGAAGCGTCAGATCTATGCCTTTACCCGTCCCGGGGATCGTGAAGCACAACAGTTCGCGCGGTCACTTGGAGCAATCTGGGCTGGTGATTCGGACCAGTTGGCACCGGATGAGCTCGACGCCGCCATTCTTTTTGCTCCGGTGGGTGAACTTGTTCCTCAGGCACTCCAAGCTGTTGCCAAAGGAGGGACGGTCGTGTGCGGCGGGATTCACA